>SLKB01000035.1 GCA_007134805.1 Paracoccaceae bacterium | reverse complement strand
TCTGCGCCGCTGCCTGTGCCGCGGATGCAGGTGTGACGCGGGTTGAGGTTTAGGCGATTGCCGGGGCTTGCGGGTTGAGGGTTATCTTGTTTGCGGCCTTGAGGAGGTTCTGCCCGATGGCTGCCATTGCCAGTTGGACATCCAGAACAGCTTGATCAAGGAAGATACTCTGAGCAACTGGAATATGGAACTTGAAGAGGACTGGCAGGGGCAGAGGGACTCGAACCCCCGACCCTCGGTTTTGGAGACCGATGCTCTACCAACTGAGCTATACCCCTAGTCCGTGCGGGCAGCGATATTCTAGCGCTTGCCCGAGATCAAGGGGAATCCTCGCGACGCAGGGCGATCAGAACTGATGCCACGACCCAAGCCGCACTCCAGTTTCGCCCGACGCTCCCGGAACGCGGCTCAGCCCGAAGGTGATGGCATGGCGCACGTTCACATCGAGGGCCGCACTTGCCGTGCCGCGTCGCGTGGTCGAGAACGGGTCGCGGGTGATATCGCCCGAGATCCAGACCCGCAGCTTCGGCGAGACCCTTAGCCCGGCCTGTACGAGCAGATCCTGTGTGCCCTCGGTCCTGCGTCCCGACACGCCACCCGAGAGGCTCAGCCGCGCCCATCCCGCACGCTCGCGCAGCACAAAGCCATGTCCGAGATGGACAGCCAGGCGCGCACGGTCGCTTGGCAGCAAGGTGTCGGGGCTTGCCTGCAACTCGACACCGATCGGGAACTCTGCTGGCAACACCGCGGGGTGCAAGCGCACGAAGGCAGTCATCCCGGTGCGCGCGTCGCGCAGGTTGCGCATTGCGCCAACCTGCCCGTCGAGTGACCAGCGCCCCTCACGCTCGAGCTTCGCGCCCAAGGTGATCGCATCCGTCAGCCCGTACTCACCATAGAGGCGCAGGGCCGCGCGGTCCTGCCCAGCCGCGCGGTCGAGCCCCGCCTCAACGGACAGGAAGACTGCCCCCTGGTCGCGCGGCCAGGGCCCGGCGGGGGACTGCGCGGCGAGGCAGCAGAATGCGAAAACGGCAAGCCAGCAGCGCGCCACGCGCCTAAGGGCCTTCGGCTGCAAGGAAACCGCCCGACTGGCGCGCCCAGAGCTGCGCATAAAGACCGCCCAACGCGAGCAAGGCGTCATGGCTTCCCTCTTCGATGATGCGCCCCTTGTCCATGACCACCAGCCTGTCCATGGCAGCGATTGTAGACAACCTGTGGGCGATTGCAATCACGGTCTTCCCCACCATAAGCTGTGTAAGCTGGGCCTGAATCGCCGCCTCGACCTCCGAGTCGAGCGCCGAGGTCGCCTCATCAAGGATCAGGATCGGCGCATCCTTCAAAGCCACGCGCGCGATCGCGATCCGCTGGCGCTGCCCGCCCGACAGCTTCACCCCCCGCTCGCCGACATGTGCCTCCAGCCCCTGCCGGCCCTGCGCATCCACGAGATCCGCGACGAACCCGTCCGCTTCGGCCATGCGCGCGGCGGCCCAGATTTCGGCATCGCTTGCCTCGGGGCGGCCATAGGCGATGTTGTCACGCACCGAGCGATGCAGCAGCGCCGTGTCCTGCGTCACCATGCCGATTGCAGCGCGCAGGCTTTCCTGGCTGACCTTGCTGATATCCTGCCCATCGATCAGGATTCGCCCAGAATTCACGTCAAAGAAACGCAGCAAGATATTGACCAGCGTTGATTTTCCGGCACCGGAGCGGCCGACGAGCCCCACTTTCTCGCCCGCGCCGATCCGGAGCGTCAGATCGTCGAGCACGGCCGGCTTGCGCGCGGCCGCACCCTCGTAGCGAAAGGTGACCGCGTCGAACTGCACCTCGCCGCGTGACGTGACCAGCGCAGGCGCGCCGGGTGCATCGCTGATCTCCTGGGGCAGCGACAGGGTCGAGACCCCGTCGCGCACTGTCCCGATATTCTCGAAGAGTTGGGCAAATTCCCACATGATCCAGTGGGACATGTTGCCCAGCCGCAGCGCGAGCGGGATCGCCACTGCCAGCGCGCCCAGATCGATGCGCCCCTGCAGCCAGAGCCATAGCCCGAGTCCGGTCACCGCAGCCGTCAGCACCGAATTGAGCAGATTGACCCCGACATCCTGCAGCGCCACCAGACGCATCTGGCGATAGACTGTCTGCAGGAATCCATCGAGCCCTTCGCGCGCATAGGCCTCCTCGCGGGCGGCATGACTGAAGAGCTTCACAGTGGCAATATTGGTGTAGCTGTCGACGATCCGGCCTGTCATCTGCGCGCGCGCATCGGCCTGTTGCTGCGACACGCGTCCAAGCCGGGGCACGATCACCCAGAGCAGTGCACCATAACCGATCGACCACAGCAGGAAAGGCAGCGCGAGCCAGCCATCCTGCGTCGAGGCAAGCCAGAGCGTGCCGAGGAAATAGGCGCCGATATAGACCGCCACATCCAGCAGCTTCATCACCACTTCGCGCACCGACAGTGCCGTCTGCATCAGGCGCGTGGCAATGCGCCCGGCAAACTCATCCTGGAAATAGCCCATCGATTGACCCAGGATCCAGCGATGCGCCTGCCAGCGGATGCGCTGGGGGAAATTGCCCATGATCGCCTGATACATGACCAGCGCGCCGATCACCGAAATGATCGGCAGGACGATCAGTTGCAGCCCGCCCATGCGGAAGAGGCGCGCGGATTCCTCGGCCATGAACCGTTCCGGGCCAAGCTCGGTCATCCGGTTCACAAGCGTGCCCAGATAGCCGATCAGAATGATCTCGATGATGGCAAACACCGCCGACAGCCCCGACATGGCCAGCAGCCATGGCAGAACCGGGCGCGAGAAGTGCAGCGTGAAGCCCCAAAGCGTCTGCGGCGGCCGTGTCGGCGCGTCCGCAGGATAGGCGTCGATCTGCGCCTCGAATTTTGAAAAAAGTCGATTCATCCTTGCCTCGAACAGAATGCAGAAGGGGCGCGCTGCCTGCACGCCCCCCCGCTTTCCCGAGGCGTATAGGCCTGATCAGTCGATGATCTTCGAGACCACGCCGGCGCCGACCGTGCGGCCGCCTTCGCGGATGGCGAAGCGCAGTTTTTCTTCCATGGCGATCGGCGCGATCAGCTCGACCACGAATTTCAGGTTGTCGC
>SLKB01000173.1 GCA_007134805.1 Paracoccaceae bacterium | reverse complement strand
TCCTCGGTCTTGAAAGACACATTCTGCGTATAGAAGAAAGTGAAGAAGACGATCATCGCCGTGAAGAAAGCGAGATAGGCGGGCTGGCCTGGGCCGAAATAGGCCAGCATCGTTGCCATCAGGTCACTTTGCCCGCTGCCCGAAAAGGTCGCGACCGTCGTCGGCAGAAGCAGAAGCGAGGAGGCAAAGATCGCCGGGATCACGTTTGCCGGGTTGACTTTGATGGGCAGGTGCGAGGCCCCCCCGTCAAAGACCTTCATGCCCACCTGACGCCGTGGATACTGGATCGTGATTTTTCGGATCGCGCGTTCCATGAAGACGACGAAGGCGATCACGGCAATGACCATGATGATCACCCCGATGATCACGGCGGGCGCGATATCCCCCGTGCGCCCCTGGCTCAGGAACTGTGCAAGTGCGGCCGGGATCTCGGCGATGATGCCCACGAAGATGATCAGCGAGATGCCGTTGCCGATCCCGCGCTCGGTGATCTGCTCGCCAAGCCACATGAGGAACATCGTGCCACCCACCAGCGTGATGACCACCGCTGCGCGGAAGAACCAGCCCGGATCGGTAGCAAGATCGCCCGCCTCGAGCGACACGGCCAGACCATAGGATTGCCCCGTCGCGAGCAGCACCGTCAGATAGCGCGTGTATTGGTTCAGCTTGCGCCGGCCCAACTCGCCCTCTTTCTTGAGTTGCTTCCAGGGTTCGTACATCGCGCCCACAAGCTGCACGATGATCGCCGCCGAGATATAGGGCATGATGCCGAGCGCGAAGATCCCCATACGGCTGATCGCACCGCCCGTGAACATGTTGAGCATCCCGCCGAGCCCTGCCGCCGCCTCGTCCATGAACTCGCGCAGCGCCATGCCATCGATGCCGGGCACCGGGATGTAGGTGCCGATGCGGTAGACGATCAGCAGGCCCAGCGCAAAGAAGATCCGGCGGCGCAGGTCGGTTGCCTTTGCCAAAGCACCCCAACTGGTATTCGCCGCGAGTTGATCGGTCGCAGATGCCATGCGCGTCTCACTTCTTTCATGTCAGCGCCGCCAGACCGGGTTCCGGTCGGCGGCGCGAAATCCCTGATGGGTGATGTAAGCGGCGCAGCCGCCGCTCACAACCTTTATTCTGCGGCCGCCGCGTCCTTTTTGGGCGCGGGCGCCAGGATCTGAACCGAACCGCCCGCCTTTTCAACGGCCTCGATGGCCGTTTTCGACGCGCCGGTGACATGCAGCGTTACCTTGCTGCCGATCTCGCCCTTGGCAAGAACGCGCACGCCGTCACGCTTGCGCCGCACGAGGCCCGAGGCAATCAGCGCCTCTTCGGTGATCGGATTGGCCGCGTCGAGCTTGCCTTCGCTGATGAATTTCTCGATCAGCCCGAGATTCACGACCGCGAAGGTCTTGCGGTTGGGCTTGTTGAAACCGCGCTTCGGCAGGCGCTGGTAGAGCGGCATCTGGCCACCTTCATAGGCATTGATCGCCACGCCCGAGCGGGATTTCTGCCCCTTGATACCGCGACCGCCCATCTTGCCCTTTCCAGAGCCGGGACCGCGCCCAACCCGCATGCGCTTTTTCGTCGCGCCCGGATTGTCCTTCAGTTCGTTCAGTTTCATGTCGCGTCTCCTCTGACCGGAAAGCCCGGGCCAGCGACGCGCCCCGACCACACGGTGTTTTCAAACCGGCGCATCCTGCGACGCGCCAAACGGCGTCAGCCGCGCTCTTCGACGATCTCGACCAGATGCGGGATCTTGGCGACCATACCGCGCACGGCGGGTGTGTCTTCAAGCTCGCGCACGCGGTGCATCTTGTTCAACCCGAGGCCCTTCAGCGTCGCGCGCTGGACGGCGGGGCGGCGGATCGGCGAGCCGATCTGCTTGACGACGATGGTTTTTGCCATTGCTTCATTCTCCCCTTACGCGTCGACCGTTTCGGCTTCAGGCTTGCGCAGGATATCTGCCACCTTCTTGCCGCGACGCTGGGCCACCTGACGAGGGCTCGCGGAATTCCGCAGCCCGTCGAATGTCGCCCGGATCATGTTGTAGGGGTTCTGGCTGCCGAGCGACTTCGCCACGACATCCTGCAGACCCAGCATCTCGAAGACGGCGCGCATCGGCCCGCCGGCAATGATCCCGGTCCCCGGAACGGCCGTGCGCATCACCACCTTGCCGGCGCCGTGACGCCCTTCCATGTCATGATGCAGCGTGCGTCCCTCACGCAGGGGCACCCTGATCATCTGGCGCTTGGCCTGCTCGGTGGCCTTGCGGATCGCCTCGGGCACTTCCTTGGCCTTGCCCTTGCCGAAGCCGACGCGGCCCTTCTGATCGCCCACGACCACCAGCGCCGCGAAGCCGAAGCGCTTGCCGCCCTTGACGGTCTTCGACACGCGGTTGATCGCGACCAGACGATCGGCGAATTCCGGGTTATCGTCGCGCTCGCGGCGGTCCCGGCGGTTTTCTCTCTCTGCCATTATCGTCTCCTCAGAACTTCAGGCCGCCTTCACGCGCAGCGTCGGCGAGAGCCTTCACCTTGCCGTGAAAGATGAACCCGCCACGGTCAAAATAGCACTCCTCGACGCCGGCGGCTTTCGCGCGCTCGGCAATCGCTGTGCCCACCTTGGCGGCCGCGTCCTTGTTGTTGCTGCCTGCGAGCCCGAGATCCTTGTCAAGCGTCGAGGCTGCAGCCAGGGTCACGCCCTTCGAATCGTCGATCAGTTGCACACTGATATTCTTGTTCGACCGGTGCACTGACAGGCGCGGACGCCCATTGGCCAGTTTCTTCAATTTGCTCCGAACGCGCAGGCGGCGTTTCAGGAACAGCTTTTGCTTTGTGTTCGCCATCTGTTGCGTCCTTACTTCTTCTTGCCTTCCTTGCGGAAGATATACTCATCCTTGTAGCGGATGCCCTTGCCCTTGTAGGGCTCGGGCGCGCGCCACTTGCGGATATTCGCGGCCGTCTCACCAACCAGTTGCTGATCCATGCCCTCGACCACGATCTCGGTCTGCTTCGGCGTGGCGACCGAGATCCCCTCGGGCACCTTGAAGATCACTTCATGGCTGTAGCCGAGCGAAAGCTTCAGATCCTTGCCCTGCATCGCCGCGCGGTAGCCGAC
>SLKB01000346.1 GCA_007134805.1 Paracoccaceae bacterium | reverse complement strand
CCCGGAAATCACCGAAATACTTCGTGATCGCCGCCGTCAGCGTCGTCTTGCCATGGTCCACATGCCCGATCGTGCCGATATTCACATGCGGTTTCGTGCGGTCAAACTTTTGCTTTGCCATGAGTTGGGCACCCTTTTGAATTATGGGCCTGGAACACCGGCCCGAATGACACGCGCGGCTGATACTCAGGCTGGGCCGGAAAATCAAGCGCGCTTTGACGCGAGCCCCGCTTCACCAAGACGGATACTCACTCAGCCGGAGCGAGAGCGGAGAGGTCAATCGCCCTGCCCTCGCCCGCGTCATCGGCCGCGTCTTCGGGCAGAGGGGCGCGGTCCCGGTCAGGGTCGAACCATTCCGGGTTAGAGGCCAGCCAGCGCTCGATCGCAGCGACGGCGTTCTCGGACAGGTTGCGCATCTGCTCTTCGGCCGATTGCGTGAGACCGGACCCGATCACGGTCTCCCCCGAGAGACTTTCAAGAACCGTGATCCGGTGCGGGCGCTCGTTGATCTTCTCGCCAGCCGCATCATCCCAGACCGTAACCCCGAGGATCAGCGCCGAGCGTGGCGCGGCCACCAGCGGGATGCCCGGTATCGCGAGGATATAGCCATCCACCGACACCCCCAGATGATAGAGCCGGTCGCCCTCATAACGGTCGAACCGGCGGCGCATCTCTGCAATCAGGGTTTGTTCCCATTCTTCAGCCTCGACCCGGCGCGAGGCCGGGCCGACGGTCGCCGTATCTGCCACCACGACCGCGTGGCTGAGAAAGAAATCGCCGAGTTCTTCCCGCTGCTCGCCAAGTTGCCGCCCACTCGCACAGGCTTGGAGCAGCGCCAGGAGCCCGATGAGCCCAAGAGTGCGCGTTGGGAAAAAAGACATGGGCATGCGACCCCTCCTGAACGTCGATCTGCCTTGTGCTAGCCGATGGCGCAGCCAGAGGCAAACCCCCCGCCTGCCGGAGCGAAACCTGTGGCAAGAAGGCCGCCACAGGCATTGGCGTGCGGCATGGACCAGCCTGCCCGCACCTTACATCCCGAGCGCTGCCTTGTAGAGGTCGAGGACCGCTTCTTCCTCGGCGATCTCGTCGGGCTTGCGTTTGCGCAGCGCGATGATCTTGCGCAGCACCTTGATGTCGTAGCCGCGCCCCTTGGCCTCGGCCAGCACTTCTTTCTGCTGGTCCGCGATGTCCTTCTTCTCGGCTTCCAGATGCTCGAAGCGCTCGACGAACTGCCTGAGTTCTTCGGCGGTCACATTATAGGCGTCAGTCTCTATATTGCTCATCTTGCCTGTCCTGCTCTGTCTTGGGTTTGGCCGCGCTCTTGCCGAAAACCGCGCGCCCCTTCAAGCCCTGCGATGCATGCACGCCCAGTGAATTGATCCGCGCGCCTTGAATGGCGCCTGCCCCGCCCGTCTGATGTGCTCAGCAGGATCGGACAAGATGTCGCTGCATGCGCGAAATAGTTTTCAATTGAAAATAGGACATGGCTTGTTATGGTTCCCAAAAGATGTTGCACAGGCGAGACTATGCCCGAACCAAAGACCGGCGCGTCCCACGACGCTCCCGTGGCGCAACAGAAAGCTTTGCGCAAATTCGAAAAATCGCTTCCGATTGCGCTTTTGCGCGCGCGAGAAGCGACGACCCGGTTGTTCAAGCCCTTCATCGACAGCCATGAGCTGACCATGCCGCAATGGCGGGTGCTGCGGGCGCTGGCCGATGCCGAGGCCCTCGATGCCAAGACCCTGGCGGAGCGCTGTGTCATTCTGCCGCCGTCGCTCACCCGGATCTTTCGCAGCCTGACATTGCGTGGTCTGATCGCACCGGTCGAATGCGCCGACGCGCGCCGCCACATGGTCCGCCTGACGCAGGAAGGGCGCGCGCTCTTCAAGGAGGTCGTGCTGGAATCCGAGCCTACCTACCGGCAGCTTGCCCAAGCATTCGGGCCCGATCGGCTCGACACATTGCTCGATCTTCTCAACGAGTTGCGGGACACAGTTCAGACGATGGACGGGGCAGAGGAAAGCCCGCTTCCGTTGTTACGCAGCGCAAGCGGGCGGTAGTTCACGGTGCCGAGCGCAGCACCAGCACCGCGTTAAGTCCGCCGAAGGCGAAAGCATTCGACATTGCGACCTGCACGCGCGCCTCGCGCGCCTCGTTCGGCACAGGGTCGAGCGCGCAGTCCGGGTCAACCTCGGTGAAGTTCACAGTCGGCGCGATGACATGCTCGCGCAGCGCCATCACGCAGGCCAGCAATTCGACCGCGCTCGTGCCGCCGATCAGGTGGCCGTGCATCGACTTCGTCGACGAGACCGGGCAACGGTCCAGATGATCGCCGAGCAGGACGCGCAATGCGGCAGCCTCGGTCCGGTCATTGGCCGCCGTGCCTGTGCCATGGGCATTGACGTAATCGACATCCTCTTGGTTGAGCCCCGCATCGGCAAGGGCCGCGCGCATCGCGCGCAGCGGGCCATCCTGATCGGGCATCACGATGTCGCCGGCATCGGCGCTCATCCCGAACCCGGCCACTTCGGCAAGGATCTCGGCGCCGCGTGCCTTTGCGTGCTCGAAAGCCTCAAAAACGAACACCGCGCCCCCCTCGCCCTGGACCAGACCAGAGCGGTCGCGCGAGAAGGGCCGGCAGGTGTCGCGCGACATCACGCGCAACCCCTCCCACGCCTTGATGCCCCCGAAGCCCAGCATCGCGTCAGACCCGCCCGTCAGCATCACATCCGCGCCGCCGCCGCGCACCATGTGAAACGCCTGCCCCATTGCATGATTGGCCGAGGCGCAGGCGGTCGAGACAGTCCAGGACGGGCCCTTCAGCCCGAATTCCATCGAGATATGCGAGGCGGCGGCATTATGCATCAACCGTGGCACCACCAGCGGATGAACGCGGTTTTTGCCTTCCTCGTAGACAGTGCGGTAATTGTCATCGACGGTCAGGTTTCCACCACCTGCCGTGCCCATGACCACGCCTGCGCGCAGGCCGAGCGCCGCATCGATCTCGAGCCCGGATTGCGCGACCGCCTGCCGCGCCGAGACCAGTGCAATCTGACTGAACCGATCGAGCAGCGACAAGCTGTTGCGTGCAAAATGTGCTGCCGGATCAAAACCCCTGATTTCGGCTCCGATCTGGATCGTCAGACGCGCCACATCGCGGCAACTCAAGGGCCCGATCGCACACTTCCCCGCGCGCAGGGCCGCACAGGTCTGTGCCGTATCCGCCCCGAGCGGGTTGAGCGTGCCTGCGCCCGTGATGACAACCCGCCTCATGCGGGCTGTCGGGCCACCAGCTTCTCGACTTCCGCGATGATCGCACCGACGCATGACATGTCAAAGCCGGGCTCGCCGGGGGTATTCGCATTGAAGGGGATCGAGATGCCGAAGCTTTCCTCGATGCCGAAGATGCACTCGACTAGCCCGAGGCTATCGAGGCCCAGAGCCACCAGATCATCCTCCAGCCGGATTTCTGCCGGGTCGAGCATCGTCTGTTCGGCGATGATTTCCTTGACGCGTTTTTCGATCTGCGGATCGTATTGCATGACATCCAGTCCCACCGAGCACACTCCTGTCCGTGAGGGTTGCCCTTGTTTCACAAAGGAATGTAACAGTTTCACGACGGCCATCAACTCAAATCCGCGCGCGTCTCCGCCGCGGGGGTGTCAACTGCCTTGCTCGGCTGCGATGGCTCCGGCCCGAACAAGCGCGTCATAGATGCGCGCATCGCGGCCATACATGTCGTCGCGGAAGTTCAACTCGCCCCGCACATTCGTGAAGGCCGTGCGATATACCAGATGCACGGGCACCGGATCTTCAAGATAGATGCGCTGCAACGGCCCGGAATTCAGCACGCGATGGTAGAGGGCGCGCGGATCATCGCTCTGCCGCGAGAGCAACTCATAGGCGAAATCGCGCGGGTCGTTGAGTCGGATGCAGCCCGCGGAATGCGTGCGCACGCGTGTCGAGAAGAGATGTCGCTCGGGCGAGTCGTGCAGATAGATCGCGTAAGGGTTCGGAAACATGAACTTCACTTCGCCAAGGGCATTGCTTGGCCCCGGCGGTTGGCGCACGTTGAACGGGAAGTTCGCGGGCGTGTATGCGGCAAAATTGATCATATCGCGTGGCACCACGCGTCCGCGGGCGTCCACGATCTGCAAGTGGCGCGCGCCCCCGGTCTGCAGCGCCCCCCAATAGGAGCGCGCGATGATCGACCGCGGCACGGTCCAGTCCGGGTTCAACTCCAGATAGCGCATGTGGTCCGAAAACTCAGGCGTCTGTCGATCGCTCGACTGCGCACCGACGACGGACACTGTCTCGAAAGTGACGCGATCATGGTCGACGATCTGCGAGGTGAAATCGGTCAGATTGACCCAGATATGCCGGTCGCCGCGCGGAATGTTCAGCCAGCGTTCCCGCTCCATCGCGACGAGGACAGCGCGCAGCCGCTCTTCGGCGGGTACATTGATGGCGCGGATCGTGTCGGGCCCGGCGACTCCATCGGCCTCGAGCCCATGATTCTGCTGGAAGCGCATGACTGCCGCCTGCAGGGCGTGGTCATAACTGGCCGAGGCCGTACGCTCGAGATAGCCCATCGCGATCAACCGGTTGCGCAGCGAAACTACGGCCTGACCCGATGTTCCCGGTGCGATCCGATCGTCGAGCACCTGCGCGCGCCACCCACCCGCTTCGATCACGGCCTCGAGACGCTGCCGCGCACGCAGAAGCCGCGCATATTCAGGCGCTTGAGGCGCGAGGTTGCGCAAGAACGACACTGGGTTCCCGGCAATCAGTCCAGATAACAGCTCGGCAGGATCCGGTCGGGGCAGGATTCGCACGATATTGCGATCAATCTGTCCGGGCTCCAGCACGCCGCTGTGCAGATCCCGTGCATATTGCAGGAAGACCTGTGTCACACGCGCTTCAAGCGCTCCACGCTCCTGGTCGCTCTTGACGGCCTCGAACGAGGCCAACAGCGCCGGCAGATCATAGCGGCTTGCGGGCAAACCATGCTCCGGCGCGCGTGCAAGCGCCGAGATCAACGCCCCACGGCGCCCAGCGTCATCGGCCCCGGTCCAGAGCGACGCAAAGTCCCGGGATCTGTAAAACTCCGCAATATCAGCATCTTCAGCGACATGTTCCGCCAGCGCTGCGCGAAAGGCGGGAAATTCCTGCGCCTGCGCCGGGCTCTCGAGTGTCAGACAAAGCGCCAGCAGCACCACAGGTGCCAGACGCTGCAAGGTGAAGTTTGCCAGTGCCTTGATAAAACCCATCTGTCTCCGCGCCTTAAATGATTTGCCTCCGCCAATATCGATGATGGTAGCGCCAGTCATGCCGCGGAACAAGCACGAGCTTTCATCGAAACGCAAAGGCCCGCGCTGTTCAGGAAAGCTTTACCATCACGGGATAGACACCCTCCTCATGGACGAAGCGCCGACAAGTGTCACACAGTCTCACAATTCGCTTCCCGGTGAAGACCCGGCGGAACTCCGCTCATCGAGCCGTGTCGCGGCGAATTCGATGCGCGAGGCTCTTGGGTCGGTCGCCGCACTGTGCCAATCTTATCGCAAGCGAATAAAATTTCGCGCATTGAGCAACGACTGTGCGCTCCGCACTGGAAGCGCACAGCAGAGATGGACAGAACAAGGGGCTTTCCTGATGCCGAAGACGGACAGTGTCCAACTGGGTCGCCGTGCGCTGCTTGGTGCCTTCGCCGCAACTGCGATCTCTGCAGCGCCCTTCTTTCCCGGGGTGGCCGCCTATGCACGCGGGTCGGGTGATGTGCGTCGGTTGCACTTCTATTCCGGGCGCACTGGCGAAAACATCAACCTGATCTACTGGATCGACGGGCGTTACGTTCCTGAATCCATGGCCGAGATCAACCACTTCTTCCGCGACTGGCGCAACAACGCGGTCCGCGAGATCGATGCCCGCACGATCGATTTCCTTGCGGCGACGCACGGGCTCCTGCGCGTGAACGAGCCCTACATGCTCTTGTCAGGGTATCGCTCGCCGCAGACCAATGCGATGCTGCGCGCCCGGTCGCGCAATGTCTCGCAGAATTCGCTGCATCTGGTCGGCCAGGCCGCAGATGTCCGGTTGCGCTCGCGCTCGGTCGCGCAGATCTTCGCGGCGGCGCGGGCCTGTAATGCGGGTGGCGTCGGACGCTACACGCGGTCGGATTTCGTGCATCTTGACTGTGGTGCCGTGCGCAGCTGGGGCAGCTGAGCGCGGCCAAAGGCAGGGATCGAGGTGCGCGCGCCTCGAGGGTGCACGGCTTGCAGCGGCCTGTGAGCCTTGCAGAATCGGATCGCGAATACAGCCCCGCCAGGGTCTTGTCTGAATCCGGTAACAGCACGTTCATCTTTTTCCATAATGATTGCGTGTGCGCATTTGTCAGCGCATAGTCTGGCTGTACCGTCGCGGCCAACTCAAACAGGGCGTTCTTGCCACGGTACAGGTGTCAGGGCTGATGGCGATGCTCAATTTCGAAAATGTAAGCAAGTCCTTCTGGACGGGAACACGCCGGAAGGTCATCCTGGAAAATGCCAGCTTTTCCATTCGGCCAGGGCGTAATCTCGGCATTCTCGCCAAGAATGGCACGGGCAAGACGACGATCATCAACATGATGGCGGGACTCGAAAAGCCGGATGACGGCAAGATTCGTCGCCGATGCAACGTGTCCTTCCCGCTCGGCTTCATGGGGGGGCTGAACACGCGCCATTCGGCCGTCGAGAATGTGCGCTATATCGCCGCGCTCTACTCGCTGGACCCCGACAGGGTCGAAGCGTTCTGCCGCTGGCTTTGCGATCTTGGCGAGTATTTCGACCAGCCTATGGGGACATACAGCCAGGGCATGCGCGCGCGCGTCTCGCTCGCGCTGATGCTCGCCATGGATTTCGACCTGTATCTCATCGATGAGGGCATGCCGACGACGACCGATATCGGCTTCAACCGCCGGGCGGGCGCTGTGATGCGAGAGCGCTTCCAGACATCGACCCTTGTGATTGTCTCGCATCAGACGGATGTGCTGGAAAAATTCTGCAACGCTGCGGCAGTGCTGCACGATGGCAAGTTGTATTATTTCGACACGCTCGAGGAAGCGAAGGAACTTTATGACTACGCCAATTAAGTCCCAGCGCTTCCGTCTTCGGCAAAAGGGGCCGCGCGACGGTGACGGGCAAAGCCTCGACCAGAGCCCTGATCAGCGGGTCGACGCCCTGCCCGACGAATTTCAAGAACCAGCAGCGGACGCAGAGCCGATCGGCTCGGACATGTCCGAGCGTCCTGCAGTGATCCTGCGCAAGCGCAAGCGCCCGGATGCAGACCCCGCGAAAGCGCGGGCCGCTGCGCCCACGATGCGGTTCGAGAACGCGACCGACATGGCCGAGAAACCCAAAGCGGTCCAGCCGGTGTCAGGGCCGCAAACCATCGAGAGCATCCGCGAAGAAGGGCTCAGCGCCCGGCAGTTGCGCATGGCCATGCGGGTTTCCAAGCGGCACGGCATCAAGACTGCTTCGGCCTATGAGGCAGTCCTGAAGCTGCGCCAGCGCGGGATCGACCCGTTCGCCCAGAGCACTGCGCTCGACCTCGTCCGGAAAGACCCTGACGACGCGCCGGGGCGCGAACTGGTCAAGCGCGACGAGGCGCGCGTGCCCGATATCACACCCGCGCCGCCGTCGGGAAAGGACCGCCTCACCCAGATCGCCGCGGATCGCGAGAAAGAGCTTGAGAAGATCCAGCGCGAGATTGCCACCCGGCGCCGCAAGCGGCTCAGGATGCTGGGCGCGCGGCTTCTGGCTTTCGTGGCCGCGCCGACCCTCATCGTGAGCCTCTACTTCTATGTCATTGCCACGCCGATGTATGGCACCGAGGCAGAGTTCATCATCCAGCAGGCCGACAGCCAGGGCGGTATGGGCGATCTGGCGGGCATGCTGCCCTCTGCGGGCGGCATGGGGCTTGGTGGGCAACAAGAGGCCGCCTCGGTCCAGAGCTTCCTGCAGTCGCGCGGTGCGATGCTGCGGCTTGATCAGGAAGAAGAGTTCCGGGCGCATTTTCAGGATGCGCAGGTCGATTTCTGGCGGCGTCTTGCCCCCGATGCCAGCAGCGAGGCCGCCTTCAGGACCTATCGCCGCCATGTCAAGATCGGCTACGATCCGACCGAAGGCGTTGTCCGCATGGAAGTGCTTGCCGCCTCGCCCGAAGACAGCGAGCGGTTTGCCCGCGCGCTTGTCCGGTTCGCAGAAGCGCATGTCGACATGATGACCCAGCGCCTGCGCGAGAGCCAGATGCGCGAAGCACGTCAAAGCCTTGAAGAAGCTCATGAAAAGCTGATTGACGCGCGTCTCGCGGCAGTGGCGATCCAGGAACGCTCGTCGGTGATGTCGGGCGAGGTTGAAATCTCGCTGCTCTCCCAGCAGATCGGCGCGCTCGAGGCGGAACTGACCCAGACCCGGCTCAGCCTGCAGGAGATCCTGTCCAACCCGCGCCCCAATCAGGCGCGTGTCCAGCCGCTCGAGCGCCGAGAGCAGCGGCTGCGCCAGGAGATCGAGATGCTGCGCGCCTCGATGACGCGCGGCGACGGTGCGGGTCAGTCGCTTGCCCGTGTGCAGAGCGAATTGATCATGGCGGAAGCAGAGGTCCAGACCCGTGAGATGATGCGCGCGCATGCGATGCAGCAGCTTGAGACCGCGCGGATCGAGGTCAGCCGCCAGGTGCGCTACCTTGCCCTGACTGTCGAGCCCATCGCTCCGGATGAGGCTACCTATCCGCGCAAACTCGAGAACTCGGCACTGGCCTTCCTGATCTTCCTCGGGATCTATCTGTTCATGTCGATGACCGGTTCGGTGCTGCGCGAACAAGTCTCCGGGTAGCGCGTCCCGTCGCTCAATCGCCAGGCAGAACCCGGACCCTCGGCGCGCGCGCATCGATCAGCCGGTCAGACAGCCTGGCCGGCCGCCCAGCCTGACGACCAGGCCCACTGAAAATTGTACCCGCCCAGCCAGCCTGTCACATCGACCACCTCGCCGATGAAATGCAGCCCCCGCACGCCGCGCACCTCGAAGCTCCGGGCATCGAGCGCGCGCGTGTCCACACCCCCGAGCGTAACCTCCGCCGTGCGATAGCCCTCGGTTCCTGCCGGGCGCAGGTGCCAGTCATGACATTGTGCAGCCATCTCTCCCAGGAGCTTCGCCGGCTGATCCGCCAGATTGCCGGGGCGAGCCTGCGCGGCAACAAGCCGCGCGAGCTTGTCGGGCAGATGCGCGGCCAGCGCGGTTGTTGGCGCCTGCCGCCCCTGCGCGCGTTTCTGCGCCAACAACCAGGCTCCCATGTCGAGGCCAGGTGCCAGATTGACCGAGATCTCCTCGCCCTCGCGCCAGTAGCTCGAAATCTGCAGGATCGATGGCCCCGAAAGCCCCCGATGCGTGAACAAGAGCCCCTCCTCAAAGGATACCGCACCGCAGCGGACCTGCGCGCCAAGCCCCACCCCTGCCAGCGGGCGCAACACCTCAAGCTGCGCCGAGGTAAAAGTCAGCGGGACCAATCCCGGCCGCGTCTCGATCACGGGCACTCCGAATTGCGCCGCGATCCTGTACCCGATCCCTGTTGCGCCCATCTTCGGGATCGACTTGCCGCCAGTCGCCACCACCAGCCGCGGCGCCATCATCGCACCGCTGCCGGTGTCGACACGAAACTCGGCGCCATGGCTCACCGCGCCGATTTCGGTCGACAGGAACAATTCGACCCCGGCCGCGGCCAGATCCGCGCGCAACATGGCAATGATCTCGCGGGCACTGCCGTCGCAGAACAATTGGCCAAGGGTCTTCTCATGCCAGCTGATCCCGGCCGCAGAAACCCGCGCAATGAAATCATGCTGCGTGTAGCGTCCGAGCGCCGAGAGCGCAAAGCGCGGGTTCCGCGAAAGAAACCGCTCCGGGCGGATATCCAGATTGGTGAAATTGCACCGCCCGCCCCCCGAGATGCGGATCTTCTCGCCAGGATTGCGCGCATGTTCCAGAAGTGCGACGCGCCGGCCGCGCCGGCCGGCCTCGATCGCGCAGAACATCCCAGCCGCCCCTGCCCCCAGCACGATCACGTCAAAACGCTGCATGGCCGGCCCATATGCTTGCCCCGCCAGACACCGGCTGGCCCGGCACGGGCCCGCCTGGCCGCGTGCACCCCTTCAGGGGGTGCCAAAGGTCAGGCGTCCCCCGGCCGCGGCGGGCAGCGATCATTCCACCTCGGCGCTCTGGCGCGCCCACATCGCCGCATAGCGCCCGCCGGCACCCAGCAACATCTCATGGCGGCCTTCCTCGACGATCCGCCCCTCCTCCAGCACGATGATCCGGTCGGCATCGACAACCGTGGACAACCGATGCGCAATGGTGATCACGCTGCGCCCTTCGCCCATCCGGCGCAGACTTTCCAGAATGCTCTGCTCGGTTTGCGTATCCAGCGCGCTCGTCGCCTCGTCCAGAAGCAGGATCGGAGGGTTCTTCAAAAGCGTCCGGGCGATCCCGACGCGCTGCTTCTCCCCGCCCGAAAGCTTGAGCCCGCGCTCTCCCACAGCGGTCGCATACCCGTCGGGCAGGCTCGTGATGAAATCATGGATCCGCGCGGCCTTCGCAGCCGCCTCGATCTGGTCCTGCGTGGCGCCGTCCTCGCCATAGGCGATGTTATAGGCGATCGTGTCGTTGAACAGCACGGTATCCTGCGGCACCACGCCGATCGCCGCATGCAGGCTGGCCTGGCTCACCGCGCGCAGATCCTGCCCGTCGATCCGGATCGCTCCGCCCGTGACATCATAGAAACGGAACAGCAGCCGCCCGATCGTCGACTTGCCCGACCCTGACGGCCCGACAATCGCCACTGTCTCGCCGCCCGCGACCCTCAGACTGATCCCCTTCAGGATCCGCCGCGCCGGGTCATAGCCGAATTCGACGGCCTCGAACGCGATCTCCCCGCGAGAGACATTGAGTGGGCGCGCATCCGGCGCATCGCGCACATCGGGGGGCTGGTCCAGCAGATCGAACATTTCGGCCATATCGACCAGCGCCTGCCGGATCTCGCGATAGACCGTGCCCAGAAAATTCAGCGGCATCGTGATCTGGATCATGTAGGCATTCACCATCACGAAATCGCCCACTGTCAGATCGCCGCGTGCCACCCCGATCGCGGCCAGAACCATCACGATGACAAGGCCCGAGGTGATCAGGAAAGCCTGCCCGAAATTGAGAAATGCGAGCGAGTAGTTCGTCTTGACCGCCGCTTCCTCATAGCGCTCCATCGCCGAGTCGTAGCGGCGCGCCTCAAGGTTTTCGGCATTGAAATACTTGACCGTCTCGAAGTTCAGCAGGCTGTCGATGGCCTTCTGGTTGGCATCGGTGTCCTGCTGGTTCATGATCCGCCGCTGGGTCACGCGCCATTCGGTCACGCGGAAGGTGAACCAGACATAAAGGCTGATCGTGACGACCACGGTCACGAGATACCAGATATCGAACAGCCAGAAGAAGATCGCCATGATCATCAGCAACTGCAGGATCAGCGGAAAGATCGAGAACAGCAGAAACCGCAACAGGAAATCGACGCCCTTCACGCCGCGCTCGATGATCCGGCTCAGCCCGCCCGTCTTGCGCGTGATATGGTAGCGCAGGCTCAGGCGGTGGATATGCTCGAAAGTCTCCAGCGCCAGTTGCCGCAAGGCACGCTGGCCGACCCGGGTGAACAGCACATTGCGCAACTCCTGAAACCCGATCTCCATCAAGCGCGTGAGCCCATAGACCACGGTCAGCCCGACTGCCCCGATCGCCAGCATCCAGGCCGCGCCCTCGCCGGCAAGCGCATCAACTGCCGCCTTGTAGAAAAACGGCGTGATGACCGCGACAACCTTGGCCGCAACCAGCATCACGATGGCCAGCACGACCCGCTGGCGCACCCAGGGCTTGTCGGCGGGCCAGAGATAGGGCGCGACCCGCCGGATCGTGCGCAATCCGCTCGCGCGTTCCTGCGCGGCAGAGGGTTG
>SLKB01000078.1 GCA_007134805.1 Paracoccaceae bacterium | reverse complement strand
CCATGACAATCCCCGCCAGACGGGCCTGCCGCGCGCGTGCCATATCGCGTTCCGAAGGTTTCGCCATGCGCTGCCGCGCTCCTTCCTGTCCTCATCCTGCCTGACAGCGGCCCGAGGGCCGGTCAGGTCGTCTTCGAATACTCCGTCTCACCGCCGGCGGCGAGCGTCTTCGCCTGCGCAATCCATTCATCGCGCTCGATCCGGCCTTTCACATTGAGCCGCGTGTCCACCCAGGCGGCCTGCGCCGGCGTCCAGGCGGCGATCTGCCAGAAGTGGAAGATACCGAGTTCGTTGAGCGTTTCCTCAAGCTTTGGCCCCAAGCCCTTGAGCTTCTTGAGATCATCGGCCTCACCCTTCGGCGCCTCAAGCAGTTCTGGCGGATTGGTCTCTGCATCGGCGCCCTTCGCGACCGGGACGGGTTTCGCACTGCGCAGAACCGGCGCGGCCTGCTTGCTGACGCCCGTCTCGTCAACTTGTGCGTGCTTTCCCGGCTTGGGCTCCTGATGCGCGGGCGCGTCCATCGCCTGAGCGGCGCGCTCACCCTGCGCGCGCCATGGCGCGACAAGCGGCACTTCGGTCCCGTCGATCCTCTTGAGCGTGTCACCGATCTTAACCGCAAGCGCGACCGACCCGTTATGCGCCTCGCCGGAATACTCCTTGAGCGTGGTCACGCCCCCGGCAGGCTCCGAGGCGAAGCGCCCGTTCTGCGGCCCGGGCTTCGGAACATTGCCCGCCGCCATGTCATCAAGAAGCCGCGCAAAGCTCTCGGTGGTCAGATCCTCGTAGTAATCCTTGCCGATCTGCGCCATCGGCGCATTGGCGCAGGCGCCGAGGCACTCGACCTCCTCCCAACTGAATTTCCCGTCTTCCGAAAGCTGATGCGGCCGCTTGGCAATCTTTTCCTTGCAAACGGCCACCAGATCCTCGGCGCCGCAGATCATGCAGGACGTGGTCCCGCAGATCTGGATATGCGCAACCGAACCAACAGGTTGCAGCTGGAACATGAAGTAGAAGGTCGCCACTTCGAGCGCGCGTATATAGGCCATGTCGAGCATCTTGGCCACATGCTCGATGGCCGCACGGGTCAGCCATCCCTCCTGCTCCTGCGCGCGCCACAGCAACGGAATGATCGCGCTGGCCTGACGGTCGGGCGGGTATTTGGTGATCTGCGCTTCGGCCCAGGCCTGGTTTTCAGCCGTGAAGGCGAAGCTTTCGGGTTGGTCAGGGTGCAGTCGACGCAGCATCAGCGATCAATCTCTCCGAAGACGACATCCATGGTGCCGATAATGGCAGCCACATCTGCCAGTTGGTGCCCCTTGGCGAGGTAATCCATGCTTTGCAGGTGAAGGTATCCGGGCGCACGCAATTTGGCGCGATACGGACGGTTGGTGCCATCCGACACCAGATAGACACCGAATTCGCCCTTGGGCGCCTCGACCGATGCATAGACTTCGCCCGCAGGCACGTGAAACCCTTCCGTATAGAGCTTGAAGTGATGGATCAGCGCTTCCATCGAGGTCTTCATTTCGCTCCGCGACGGCGGGGTGATCTTGCCGCGCACCAGAACATCCCCCTGCCCTTCGGGGGCGCGAAGCTTTTCAATGGCTTGCAGGATGATCTTCGTGCTCTCGCGCATCTCTGCCATACGGCAGAGGTACCGGTCGTAGCAATCGCCATTCTTGCCGATCGGTACCTTGAAGTCGAACTCGTCGTAGCATTCGTAAGGCTGTGCGCGCCGCAGATCCCAGGCGAGGCCCGAGCCGCGCACCATCACCCCTGAATAGCCCCAATCGAGGATGTCCTGTTCCGTGACGATCCCGATATCCGCGTTGCGCTGCTTGAAGATGCGGTTTTCGGTCAGCAGCGTGTCGATATCGTCGAGCACTCTCGGGAATTCATGCGCCCAGGTCTCGATATCGTCGATCAGCTTCGGCGGCAGGTCCTGATGCACGCCGCCGGGGCGGAAATAGGCGGCGTGGAGCCGTGCACCACAGGCCCGCTCATAGAAGATCATGAGCTTCTCGCGCTCCTCGAACCCCCAGAGCGGCGGCGTCAGTGCGCCCACATCCATCGCCTGCGTCGTGACATTCAGCAGATGTGACAGGATGCGCCCGATCTCGGAATAGAGAACCCGGATGAGCGACGCCCGCCGCGGTACCTCGACCCCGGTCAGCCGCTCGATCGCAAGACACCAGGCATGTTCCTGGTTCATTGGCGCCACGTAATCCAGCCGGTCGAGGTAAGGCAGGTTCTGCAGATAGGTGCGGCTCTCCATCAGCTTTTCGGTGCCGCGATGAAGAAGCCCGATATGGGGGTCGCACCGCTCGACGATTTCGCCGTCAAGCTCCAGCACAAGCCGCAAGACACCATGCGCAGCGGGATGTTGCGGGCCGAAGTTGATGTTGAAGTTGCGGATCTTCTGTTCCTGCGTCTTCGTGTCTGGCGTGTAGGAGCCGTCCATCATTTTGCAGCCTCCTGCTTCTTCTTCTCGTCGCCGGGCAGGATATAATCGGCCCCTTCCCATGGCGACATGAAATCGAACTGGCGATATTCCTGCACAAGCTGGACCGGTTCATAGACCACGCGCTTGAGCGCCTCGTCATAGCGCACTTCCGTGTAGCCCGTCGTCGGGAAGTCCTTGCGCAGCGGATGGCCGCGAAAGCCGTAATCCGTGAGGATCCGGCGCAGATCCGGATGGCCCGAAAACAGGATCCCGAACATATCGAAGACTTCCCGCTCGAACCAGTTGGCCGCCGGGTAGAGCCGGATCAGCGAGGGCACGATATCACGCTCGCCCGCGGCCAGCTTCACCCGGATGCGGTGATTGAGATACATCGACAGGAAATGATAGACGACCTCGAAGCGCTTGGTGCGCCCCGGGTAATCGACGGCAGTGATGTCCACCAGCGTCGAGAACCGCAAGGAGCTGTCCATCTGGATCATCTCGACCAGCCGCAGAAGCTGCGCTGGCGTGGTGGTCACGGTCAACTCGTCGAAGGCGATCTCGTGGTCCACGACCGCATCGGGCAGGCGCAGCGTCAGGTGATCGGCGAGGTCTTGCAGGGCTTCGGTCATCGCGCGTTCCTCACCTGACCAATGTGCCGGTACGGCGGATCTTGCGCTGCAACTGGAGGATCCCGTAGAGCAACGCTTCGGCCGTGGGCGGGCAGCCGGGCACATAGATATCCACTGGAACGATCCTGTCGCAGCCGCGCACCACCGAATAGCTGTAATGGTAATAGCCCCCCCCGTTCGCGCAGGAGCCCATCGAGATCACGTAGCGCGGCTCGGGCATCTGGTCATAGACCTTGCGCAGCGCGGGCGCCATCTTGTTGGTCAGCGTGCCGGCAACGATCATCAGATCCGACTGGCGCGGGCTTGCGCGCGGCGCGGTCCCGAAGCGTTCCAGATCATAGCGCGGCATCGACGTGTGCATCATCTCGACCGCGCAGCAGGCGAGGCCGAAGGTCATCCAGTGCAGCGAGCCATTGCGCGCCCAGTTGATGATGTCCTCGGTCGAGGTCAGCAGGAAGCCCTTGTCCTGCAACTCACGATTCAGGCTCTGGGTCGCGACATCGCGGTCGGCCCCGGCGGTATTGGCCCCGGTTTGCAGCGGGTTGGCGGTCACTCCCATTCCAGTGCCCCTTTCTTCCATTCATAGGCAAAGCCCACGGTCAGCACGGCCAAAAAGACCATCATCGACCAGAAGGCTGTCATCGACATTTCGGAAAACGCAACGCCCCAGGGAAACAGAAACGCGATTTCGAGGTCGAAAATGATGAAGAGGATCGCGACAAGGTAGAAGCGCACATCGAACTTCATCCGCGCATCGTCGAAGGCATTGAAGCCGCACTCATAGGCCGAGACCTTTTCCGGGTCCGGATTGCGCACGGCAATCACGATCGCGGACAGCAACAGCACAAGGCCCAGAGCCACAGCGATTCCCAGAAAGATCAGGATCGGCAGGTAGGATGCGAGGAGGTTGTCCAAATCAGGCTCCTTGATCGTGCGGGCCGCACTGCCTGTTCAGAACGAGCGTGTTCAGAACACATCGCGACGGGCCGCGTCCGTCTTTGTTCTGATCTACTCCTGAAGACCCCCGTGGTCAACTCGGCCTTCCGGGCAAAGACGCGAAAACCCGGTTTCGCATACAGATGCATACGTCAAACCCGCCGCGATTCGAGGTATTTGCAGAGGATCCAACCGGTTGATGCGTCGCCGGATGCGACGCTTCACCTCAGCCCTGACAGGACGCGGCGCGCCGCGCGCCCGCATCCCCGGGCAAAGAGGACGCCCGCTCAGCCTGCCCAAGGCGCGGGGCGGCGCTCGAAGAACGCAGCGATCCCGTCGCGCGCCTCGGGGCCGTCCCAGCAGGCGATGAGCTCGGCAATGGAATGTTCGACGGCAGCGGCATCAGGCGCGCCGGTATCAAGATGCCGCACGAGCGCCTTGGCGCGCGCCACTGCGCCGGGTGCGCAGGCAAGATAGGGGGCGATCTCGGCCTCAACGGCCGCATCAAGCGCGGCACTCGGGACCGCACCCGCCGCGAGGCCGAGGCGCACAGCCTCATCGGCCCCGAAGACGCGGCCCGACATGAAGACATGCCGCGCGCGCGACGCCCCCATCCGTGCGAGCACATAGGGCCCGATCGTCGCCGGGATCAGCCCGAGCCGCGTCTCGGTCAGCCCGAATTTCGCCCCCTGCACCGCGATGGCGATGTCGCAGACGGCGATGAGCCCCACGCCGCCGCCAAAGGCCTGCCCCTGCACCCGCCCGATCAGCGGCTTGGGCAGGGCATTGAGGCTGCCCAGCATCTCGGCAAGCGCCCGCGCGCCGCGTGCGCGAGTGGCGGCATCGGCGCGCATCTGGTCCTGCATCCAACCCAGATCGCCCCCCGCGCAGAAGCTCTTGCCGGCACCCGTCAGCACCACCACCCGCACCGCGGGATCGCGGCCCAGATCGGCCGCGGCTTGTGCCAGTTCTGCGATCATCGCGGCAGACATGGCGTTGTGCTTCTCGGGGCGGTTCAGGGTGAGCGTGGCGACCCCGCGGGCATCGGTGGTGAGGGTGATCGTCCGCGTCATACCCGCTCTCCTGTGCGCAATGCGCGCGCCATCGCGGCCGCCTCGGCCAGCACGCTTGCGTCAAGCCCTGTCGCGCAGCCCTGCGCGCTGAGGAACGCCTCCACCGCCTCGGTCGCCACATTGCCGGCGGCGCCGGGCGCATAGGGGCAACCACCCAGGCCCCCGATGGCCGCGTCGAACACGCGCACCCCATGCGCGATCGCGACCGCGATATTGCCAAGCGCCATGCCCCCGGTGTCATGGAAATGCCCGGCCAGATGCGCGGCGGGGATCTCGGCCACCACCGCGCGCAGCATTGCATCGATCCGCGCGCGCGATCCGCGGCCTAGCGTATCGCCGAGGCTGATCTCATAGCAGCCCAGTTCGCGCAGCGCGGTTGCAACGCGCACCACATCGCCCGGCGCGACGGGGCCGTCAAACGGGCAGTCACTGACGCAAGATACATAGCCGCGCATCGGTAGGCCGGCCGCGTTCGCGGCCGAGGCGACATCGGCAAAGCGCGCGAGGCTCTCGGCGATCGTGCAATTGAGATTGGCGCGGCTGAACCCTTCCGAGGCCGAGGCGAAAACCGCCACCTCATCCGCCCCCGCGGCGCACGCGGCCTCAAGCCCGCGCAGGTTGGGGGTCAGTGCCGCGTAGCGCACACCCGGCGCGCGGGTGATGCCGGCGAACACCTCGGCCGCATCGGCCATCTGCGGCACCCAGCGCGGGCTCACGAAACTCGACACCTCGATGCGGCGAAAGCCTGCGCGGCTGAGGCAATCGACCAGCGCGACCTTCTCGGCCGCGGGGATCGCGCGGCGCTCGTTCTGCAGCCCGTCGCGGGGACCCACTTCGAAAATCTCGACAGCGGTCATGGCGCGGTCTCTTCCAGACGGATCAGCGCCGCCCCGGCCGCAACCTGCGCGCCCGGCTCGGCAAGGATTTCGGCCACAAGGCCCGCGCGCGCCGAGGTCAGCGTGTGTTCCATCTTCATCGCTTCCAGAATGGCCAGCCGGTCGCCATGCGCCACTTCGGCACCGACTGCGACAAAGACCGCCTTCAACAGCCCCGGCATCGGCGCGAGCACCAGATCGGCCCCCGCGCCCGTCTCGGCCGCACGCACCAGCGGATCGCGCAGGGTGAAGCGGCGCGGTTGCGCGCCGAAGAGATAGAGCGCATCACCGATCCGCGCCGCACGCCGGCCCTGCACGCCACCCTCGACATGATACCCCTGCGCATCCGCCCGGAGCGTGATGATCGCCGCGCCCAGGGCCACCTGCGCGCGCCCGGGCCCTGTCACCGCGATGCGCAGGGCATGGTCCTCGGTGTCTTGCGACAGCGTGAGATCCTGCCAGATCGGCCCGCTGATCGAAAAGCCGGCAAGCGGGTCCTGCAGGTTCTCGAGCGCGATCGCGCAGGCGGCCGCGACGGCCAGATCCTCGGGCGCGGGGGGCGCAAGCGCGGTCAGCGCGTCAAGATCGCGCGCGATCAGGCCCGTATCGAACGCGCCGGCTGCAAAGCCCGCGTGCCGGGCAAGCGCGCCCAGAAACCCGAGATTGGTAACGCAGCCTGCGACCTCGGCCTCTGCCAGCGCCGCGCGCAGACGGTTGAGCGCCACCGCGCGCGTCGGCCCATGGGTGATGACCTTGGCGATCATCGGATCATACCAGGGGCTGATCTCATCACCCGTGCGCACGCCCGAATCGATGCGCGCGCGCGCTTCGGGCAAGTGCAGATGCGCAAGCCGCCCGGTCGCGGGCAGAAAGCCTGCCGGCACATCCTCGGCGTAAAGCCGCGCCTCGAAGGCATGGCCCGTGATCGAGAGCGCGTCCTGCACCATGGGCAGCCCTTCGCCGGCGGCCACGCGCAATTGCCACTCGACCAGATCGACGCCGGTGATCGCCTCGGTAATGGGATGTTCGACCTGCAGCCGCGTGTTCATCTCCATGAACCAGAAGGCATCGGGGCGCAGTCCGCGGCTGGCATCGACAATGAATTCGACCGTGCCTGCACCGCGATACCCGATGGCTTCGGCCGCGCGCACGGCCGCCGCCCCCATCGCCGCGCGCATCTCGAGTGTCATGCCCGGCGCCGGAGCCTCTTCGATCACCTTCTGGTGGCGGCGCTGAAGCGAGCAATCCCGCTCGAACAGATGCACGGCACTGGTGCCGTCACCAAAGACCTGCACTTCGATATGGCGCGGGCTGGTGACGAATTTCTCGATCAGCACCGAGGGATTGCCGAAGGCGGCCTCGGCCTCGCTGCGCGCCGAGGCGAGCGCATCGTCAAATTCCTGCGGCCGCGTCACAAGCCGCATGCCCGTCCCGCCGCCCCCGGCCACGGCCTTGATCAGCACCGGATAGCCGATCAGCCCGGCCGCACGTGCGAGCGTCGCCGCGTCCTGCTCCGGGCCGTCATGGCCGGGCACGACGGGCACACCGGCCTCGCGCATCAGCTTCTTCGCCGCATCCTTCAGCCCCATCGCGCGGATCGCGCTCGCCGAAGGGCCGATGAAGACAAGGCCGGCCGCCTCGACCGCTTCGACGAAATCGGGGTTCTCCGAGAGGAACCCATAGCCCGGGTGGATCGCCTGCGCACCGGTCGCGCGCGCCGCTGCAATGATCGCATCGCCCCGCAGATAGCTCTCGCGCGGGGGCGCCGCGCCGATATGGCGGGCCTCATCGGCAAGCGCGACATGCGCGGCATTGGCATCGGCGTCGGAATGAACGGCGACAGTGCGCACGCCCATCGTACGCGCCGTGCGGATGACCCGGCAGGCGATCTCGCCACGATTGGCAATCAGGATCTTGTCGAACATGGGCGCAGGCTCCGTTACATCCGGAAGAGGCCGAAGCGCGTCTCTGCGATCGGCGCGTTCAGGCTGGCCGAGAGCGACAGCGCGAGCACCGACCGGCTCTGGCGGGGGTCGATGATCCCGTCATCCCAAAGCCGCGCCGAGGCATAAAGCGGGTGCGACTGGCGCTCGAACATCTCGATCGTGGGGCGCTTGAACTCGGCCTCGTCGGCGTCGCTCCAGGCCTGACCCGCGCGATCCATCGCGTCGCGCCTGACCGTCGCGAGCACGCCCGCCGCCTGCGCGCCCCCCATCACCGAGATGCGCGAATTGGGCCATGTCCAGAGGAACCGCGGGCCATAGGCGCGCCCGGCCATGCCGTAATTGCCGGCACCGAAACTGCCGCCCACCAGCATCGTGATCTTGGGCACCGCGGTCGTGGCCACGGCCGTCACCATCTTGGCGCCATGCCGCGCGATGCCTTCGTTTTCATATTTCCGCCCGACCATGAAGCCAGTGATATTCTGCAGGAACACCAGCGGGATGCGCCGCATGCTGCACAGTTCAATGAAATGCGCAGCCTTGATCGCAGCCTCGGAGAACAGAACCCCGTTATTCGCGATCAGCCCCACCGGCAGACCCATCACATGTGCAAACCCCGTCACCAGCGTCTCGCCGAAGCGCGGCTTGAACTCATCAAGGCGCGACCCGTCGACCATCCGTGCGATCACTTCGCGAATATCATAGGGTGTGCGCAGATCGGCGGGCACAAGCCCCAGGATCTCCTCGGGGTCATAGGCCGGATCTTCGGGGCTCAGCCGCGCGACGCCAGCGCCGGGCGCGCGGTTGAGCGAGGCGACCGCGCGCCGCGCCAGTGCCAGCGCATGCGCGTCATCCTCGGCCAGATAATCGGCCACGCCCGACAGCCGCGTGTGCACGTCGCCACCGCCCAGATCCTCGGCGCTCACCACCTCGCCGGTCGCAGCCTTCACCAGTGGCGGACCGGCCAGGAAGATCGTGCCCTGGTCGCGCACGATGATGGTCACATCCGACATCGCCGGCACATAGGCCCCGCCCGCCGTGCACGAGCCCATTACGACCGCGATCTGCGCGATCCCCTTGGCCGACATCTGCGCCTGATTATAGAAGATGCGCCCGAAATGGTCGCGGTCGGGGAAGACCTCGTCCTGGTTCGGCAGGTTCGCCCCGCCCGAATCGACGAGATAGAGGCAGGGCAGATGGTTCGCCTCGGCGATTTCCTGTGCGCGCAGATGTTTCTTGACGCTCAGCGGGTAATAGGTGCCGCCCTTCACGGTCGCATCATTGCACAGGATCATGCAGTCGCGCCCCGACACGCGCCCGATGCCGGCGATCATCCCCGCGCCGGGTGCGGCGCCCCCATAGAGCCCATGCGCGGCCGTGGCGCCGATTTCCAGAAAGGGCGCGCCGGGGTCGAGCAGATTGGCCACGCGGTCGCGCGGCAGCATCTTGCCCCGCGCCAGATGTCGCTCCCGCGCCTGCTCTCCCCCACCGGCGCGGGCGGCGGCCTGCGCCTCCTGCACGTCGGCGAGTGCTGCCAGATGCGCCGCACGGTTGGTGCGATACGCCTCGGACCCTGTTGCGATCATCGATTGAAGTTTCATGCTTCCCCCTCCCCCCAGGGTCGCTCTGCGCGGATCAGCCAAGCGCATCGCGGCTTTCAGGCGCGCATCGCAGCCCCTGCTCAGCTCATCGCGGCCATCAACTCGCGCCCCACAAGCATCCGCCGGATCTCGGAGGTGCCCGCGCCGATCTCCATCAGTTTCGCATCACGGAAAAGCCGGCTCACGGCGCTGTCATTCATGAAGCCCGCCCCGCCCATCGCCTGCACTGCCTGATGGGCCTGTTTCATCGCCTCCTCCGACGCATAAAGGACGCAGGCGGCCGCATCGGCGCGAGTCACCTCGCCCCGGTCGCAGGCTTTCGCGACCTCATAGACATAGGCGCGGGCCGAATTCATCGCCGTATACATGTCGGCGATCTTGCCCTGCATGAGCTGGAAACTGCCAATCGGCTGGCCGAACTGATGCCGGTCGCGCAGGTAAGGCATGATCTCGTCGAGGCAGGCCGCCATGATGCCCGTGCCGATACCCGAGAGCACGACACGCTCGTAATCGAGCCCTGACATGAGCACCCGCACCCCGCGCCCCTCCTCGCCCAGGATATTGTCGAAGGGCACTTCGACATCCTCGAAGACCAACTCGGCCGTGTTCGATCCGCGCATGCCCAGCTTGTCGAAATGCGCGCTGGTCGAGAACCCCGCCATCGTCTTTTCGATCAGAAAGGCCGTGATCCCTTTCGAGCCCGCCGCGGGGTCGGTTTTGGCATAGACGACCAGCACATCGGCCTCGGGGCCATTGGTGATCCAGTATTTCGTGCCGTTGAGGATGAAGCGGTCATTTTTCTTCTCTGCCTTGAGCTTCATGCCGACGACATCGGACCCGGCGCCCGCCTCGGACATCGCCAGCGCGCCGACATGCGCGCCGCTCACCAGATCCGGCAGGTAGCGCGCGCGCTGCGCATCGCTGCCATTGAGCTTGATCTGGTTCACGCAGAGGTTTGAGTGCGCCCCGTAAGACAGGCTCACACTGGCCGAGGCGCGCGCAATCTCCTCAATGGCGATGACATGCGCAAGATAGCCCATATCCGCCCCGCCATAGGCTTCGGGGACGGTGATGCCGAGAAGGCCCAGATCCCCCATCTCACGCCACAACTCATGCGGGAAAGCATTCACGCGGTCGATCTCGGCGGCCATGGGCTTCACGCGCTCTTGCGCCCAGCGATGCACCATGTCGCGCAGCGCGTTCACCTCATCTCCCAAATCGAATGTCATCGAGCCCATGAACATCGCGCAACCTGCCTCCCCGCAAAATGAACGCTTGTTCATTCCTTACTGCTGCGAGGGGGCATGCGTCAAATGGATTCTGCGGCATGATTGCGCTCGACCGCGGAGTGACGCATGCTGCGGGGCACTCACGCAAGACAAGGACTGCCCGCCATGCTGCCGCGCAAGATCATCATCGACACCGACCCCGGCCAGGACGATGCCGTGGCGATCCTTCTCGCGCTCGCCTCACCCGAACTGGAGCTTCTGGGCATCACCTGTGTTGCGGGCAATGTGCCGCTCGAGCTGACTGCACGCAATGCGCGCATCGTCTGCGAACTGGCCGGGCGGCCAGAGATACGCGTCTTCGCCGGCTGCGCGCGGCCCCTCGCGCGCAAGCTGGTCACGGCCGAGCATGTCCATGGCAAGACCGGGCTGGACGGGATCGACCTGCCCGATCCGGAAATGCCCCTGCAGGACCAGCATGCGGTCGATTTCCTCATCGACACCCTGCGCCGCGAGGCCCCGGGCAGCGTGACGCTCGTGCCCATCGGCCCGCTCACGAATATCGCGACGGCGCTGCAGCGCGCACCCGACATCGCCCCGCGGATCGCGGGGATCGTGCTGATGGGCGGGGCCTATTTCGAGGTCGGCAACATCACCCCCACTGCCGAGTTCAACATCTATGTCGACCCGGAGGCCGCGAAACATGTCTTCGCCGCGGGCGTGCCGCTGACGATCATGCCGCTCGATGTAACGCACAAGGCGCTGGTGACGCGCGCGCGGGTCGACGCCTTTCGCGCCCTGCCGGGCCGCGTGGGCCCTGCGGTCGCAAGCTGGACCGAATTCTTCGAACGGTTCGACAAGGAAAAATACGGCTCCGAAGGCGCGCCGCTGCATGACCCCTGTACGATCGCCTTCCTGCTGCGCCCGGAGCTGTTCTCCGGGCGCCATATCAATGTCGAGATCGAGACGGGCTCTGATCTGACCCTCGGCATGAGCGTGGCCGACTGGTGGCGCGTGAGCGGCCGCGCGCCGAATGCGACCTTCATGAAGGATATTGACGCCGAAGGGTTCTTTGCGCTGCTCACCGAGCGGCTGGCGCGCCTCTGAGCGCACCCTTCCAACCTCGCCCGCATCCGTCGCGCGGGACAATGCCCCTGCGCGTGCGCCTTACGTCGCTGGTGCGATGCGCGCGGCCTCTTGCCCGGGGGGCGCGGGCTGGTTAGATCTTGGGGATGACAGCCCCGCTCATCGACCCGTTCCATCGCCCGATCTCCTACCTGCGCGTCTCGGT
>SLKB01000097.1 GCA_007134805.1 Paracoccaceae bacterium | reverse complement strand
CCGCGGCCGAGGTCTATGCGCGCTTCCGGGACCATCAACGCTCAAGCCCGATCCTGAACATCGCAGCGCTTGTGCCCCTGCCGGCCTGGATGCCGCGCTACTTCCCCCGCCGCACCCGCGAGACCGCGGCCCGCATTCGCGCGCTCATCACCGCGATGACCGAGGCCCGCATGGCCGCGATCGAGGCCGGCGAAGCCCCCGATGATCTGGCCACCAAGATCATGACCACGCCCGATCCGGAAACCGGCGCGCGGTTCAGCACCGAGGAAATGGTCGATCAGGTGGCGATCTTCTTTCTCGCCGGGCACGAGACCAGCGCATCCGCGCTGGCCTGGGCGCTTTATCTGATCGCCACGCATCCCGGCTGGCAGGACCGCCTCGCGCAGGAGGCGCGCAGCCTTGGTCCGAGCCCCGATATCGGGCGCTTCCGGCAGGCGCCACTGATCCGCGACACCTTCCGCGAAGCACTGCGGCTTTACCCGCCGGTGCCGATGATGGTGCGCGAGACTGCGCAGGCCGAGGTGTTTCGCGGCCGCAGGCTGGCGCGCGGCGCGCAGGTCATCGTCTCGCCCTGGCATCTGGGCCGGCACGAGGCGCTCTGGCCCGACCCGCATGAATTCCGCCCCGAACGCTGGTCCGAACCTGCCGCGCGCACCCGCGCGCGCGACGGCTTCATCCCCTTCTCGGCCGGCCCGCGCGCCTGCCCGGGCGCAGGGTTTGCGATGCTCGAGGGGGTGGCGATCCTCGCGCGGCTGCTCGCAGCCTGGGAATTCCGGCCCGGCCCGGCGCCCATACCCATGGCGCAGATGACAGTGCGGGCGCGCGACGGGATCCGGCTTCATGTCGCGCCGCGCCCCTGAGCGCCATCGCCGGCAGGCGCGCAAGATTTTGACGTGACGTTTTGACGTGACCTGGCGTCGCACTAGCGTCTTCCCCGTGACACGCGAAGGAGGTGGCAATGACGGAAACGGCACAACGCGGCGGAGCGCGCCTGATGGATCGCTCCGAATACAGGCACAAGCCCAGACCGCTGACGGGCAAATCCGGTGATCCTGTCGTCAGTGCGGCCGAGCAGATGTCGATGAAAGGCTATGGCTGCATCATCATCGTGGACAAGGATGATCGAGTCGAGGGGATCGTGACCGAGCGTGACATCATGACGAAAGTGGTGGCCAAGACCCTCGACCCGAAGGTGACCACGCTGGGCGAGATCATGACGCGCGAGCTGCGGCTCGCGCGCGAGGATGACCTGATGCTCGACTGGCTGCGGATCATGTCGAACGAGCGCTTCCGCCGCCTGCCCGTGGTCGATGAGGACGGACGGATCAAAGCGCTTTTCACCCAGGGCGATTTTGTCAGCTACACATGGCCCGATCTGTTTGAGCAGGCCAAGAACCTCACCAAGGCGAGCCTTGCCAGCAATTTCCCCTGGGTCCTCATCGGCGGCGGCGTGCTGATCTATGCCCTCGGCTCGCTCCTGATCATCGGGCTCAGGTAGCGCGCGCGCTCAGTTCTCGGCCGGCTGGGTTCCGCGCTCGCGGTAAGGTGTGGTGCTGTAATGCGCCCGGTAGCATTTCGAGAAATGCGAGGGCGAGGTGAAGCCGGTGGCAAGGGCCACATTGATCACGCTCATATCCGTCTGCATCAGCAGGTTGCGCGCGCGCTCCAGGCGCAGCTCCATGTAGTAGCGCTTGGGGCTGCGGTTGAGGTAGCGGCGAAACAGCCGCTCGAGCTGGCGCGTGGACATGTCGACATCCTGGGCCAGCTCGGCCGGGGGGATCGGCTCCTCGATGTGGCGCTCCATGATGTCGATCACGCGCGCGAGCTTGGGGTGGCGCACCCCGATGCGTGCCGGAACCGACAGGCGCTGCGTGTCGCGATTGGTCCGGATGGACGAATAGATCAGCTGATCGGCCACCGAATTCGCCAGATCGCTGCCATGGCGCGCGGCGATCAGGCTCAGCATCAGATCGAGCGAGGCCATCCCGCCCGCCGAGGTCATCCGCTTGCCGTCGATCACGAAGACCGACTTGGTGATCGCCACCTCGGGGTAGTCCTCGAGCATCGCGTCATGGTTTTCCCAATGGATCGTCGCACGCACCCCATCGAGCAATCCTGCCCGCGCAAGCACTGCAGCCCCTGTGCACAGGCCTCCGATCCGGGCCCCGTGGCGCGCGCATTTGCGCAACCAGGACAGCACGCTGACGGGCACTGCCTGCTGGACATTCAGCCCCGCGCACACAAGGATCAGCGTGTCCTGCGCGACCTCTCCCAGCCCGCCATCCACGGCGATCTCTGTCCCGGTCGAGCATCGCGCGGCCGCGCCATCCGCGCTGACCAGCCGCCACGAATACAGCCGCCGCCCCGAGACGCGATTGGCCAGGCGCAGCGGCTCGATCGCCGCGCTGAAGGCCAGCAGCGTGAAGCGGTCGACCAGCAGGAACACGACCTGTTCGGGCGCGCTGTCTTGGGCAGGGCTGAAATTCGAGGCAGGCGCAGGCGTCATGCAGAAAGGTCCGGAACTTACATGTCTGCGGCCGAGCCAATCAACTTTCTGCGGACCGCGCAAGATCAATCGCATTTGCAAGCGGGGGCGGGCTTTTGTATAGAGGCGCGCGCGCAAGCGCCCCCGCGGCCTCTCGGCGCGGGCGCTGATGCCGCTTTCGACCGGAGGACCCGATGACAAAAGGCTGGACCAAATCATCCTGGCGCGACCGCCCGAGGATCCAGATGCCCGACTATCCCGACCCCGCCGCGCTCAACGCGGTCGAGGCGCAACTGGCGAAATATCCGCCGCTGGTCTTCGCTGGAGAAGCGCGCGCGCTCAAGCGCAAGCTGGCCGCCGCCTCGCGCGGTGAGGCGTTCCTGCTGCAGGGCGGCGACTGCGCCGAAAGCTTTTCCGAGTTTACCGCCGATTCCATCCGCGACACGTTCAAGGTGCTGTTGCAGATGGCGATCGTGCTGACCTATGGCGCGAAAGTGCCCGTGGTGAAGGTCGGGCGCATGGCCGGCCAGTTCGCGAAGCCCCGCTCGACCCCGACCGAGGTTGTGGGCGGGCAGGAACTTCCCAGCTACCGGGGCGATATCATCAACGGGTTCGATTTCACGCCCGATGCCCGCATCCCCGATCCCGCCCGGATGCTGCAGGCCTACACGCAGGCCGCGGCCAGCCTGAACCTGCTGCGCGCCTTTTCCAAGGGCGGCTATGCGGACATGCACCGGGTCCACGCCTGGACGCTGGGATTCGCCGAGGGCGAGAAGGCCGAGCGCTACCGCGAGATGACCGACCGCATCACCGACACGCTCGATTTCCTGACCGCCGCCGGGATCACCTCGGAGACCAGCCAGGATCTCGCCTCGGTCGATTTCTACACGAGCCACGAGGCGCTGCTTCTGGAATACGAGGAAGCCCTCGCGCGGGTCGATTCGACTTCGGGCCTGCCGGTTGCAGGGTCGGGGCATTTCCTCTGGATCGGGGATCGCACACGCCAGCCCGACGGGGCGCATGTCGAATTCTGTCGCGGTGTGCAGAACCCGATCGGGCTCAAATGCGGCCCCAGCATCACCGAGAGCGATCTCAAGCGGCTGATCGCGATACTCAACCCCGACAACGCGCCCGGGCGGCTCACGCTGATTGCGCGCTTCGGGGCAGGGCAGGTGGGCGATCACCTGCCGCGCCTGATCCGCGCGGTGCGCGAGGAAGGGGCGCACGTGCTCTGGACCTGCGATCCGATGCATGGCAACACGATCAAGTCCTCGAGCGGCTACAAGACCCGGCCATTCGATGCCGTGCTGCGCGAAGTGCGCGAGTTCTTCGCGATCCACAATGGTGAGGGCACGATCCCCGGCGGCGTGCATTTCGAGATGACCGGCAAGGATGTCACCGAATGCACCGGCGGCCTGCGCGCTGTCTCGGACGAGGATCTCTCGCAGCGCTACCATACGGCTTGTGATCCGCGTCTCAATGCCAGCCAGTCGCTCGAACTGGCGTTTCTGGTCGCCGAGGAACTGCTTGGTCGGCGCGCGCGGCTCGCCGCCGCGATCTGACCGGGGTTTTTCAAGGGGGCCGTGTCGCCCCCTTGAAGCGGGTGGCTTGGAGGGCGGCAGCTCTCCAAATCCCCGCCCCATCCTCCGCCCGCCTGACAGGACCCCGTGCGCCCCATGTCCGATGTTCGCCTGCGCGACGCGCACCGCACCGACGCCACCGCCATCGCCGAGATCTGGAACCCGATCATCCGCGACACGGTCATCACCTTCAACCCCGTCGAGCGCAGCGCCGACGACATCGCCACCATGATCAGCGACCGCCAGCGGGCAGGGCAGGCGGTCCTGATCGCCGAATCCGGCGGTCGCGTGCTGGGCTTTGCCACCTACGCGCAGTTCCGCGGCGGGCAGGGCTATGCCCGCACGATGGAGCATACGGTCAATCTCGGCCCGGGGGCCCGTGGCCTCGGGCTCGGCCGAGCGCTGATGGACGCGCTCGAGCGTCATGCCGCCGCGAAGGGCCATCACGTCATGGTCGCAGCCATCACCGGGTCGAATCGCGCCAGCATCGGCTTCCACGCGCGGCTGGGATACATGCAGGTGGGCACCATGCCGCAGGTCGGCTGGAAATTCGGCCAGTGTCACGATCTGGTGCTGATGCAGAAATTCCTGCGCGCCGAATGATGCGCGATGCTATCTTTTCGTCCGTTTCCTGCTAGCTTTGCTCACATGTCGATCTGGACCCGCATCGCCGACGCGCTCAAGGCCCTGCACGAGGGGGAATCCCTCAGCGCCGTCTTCGAGCGTTTGCGCACGCCGCCGCAGCGCAGCGTGGCCTTCACGATTGCCGTGATCGCGCTCGGCGCGAAGCTTGCGAAGGCCGACGGGCAGGTCACGCGCGGCGAGGTCGCGGCCTTCCGGCGTGTCTTCACCATCGCGCCCGAGGAAGAGCGCAATGCCGCGCGCGTCTTCAACCTCGCGCGCCAGGATGTCGCGGGCTTCGATCTCTATGCGCGCAAGATCGCCGCGATGTTCCCCCCGCGCGATCCGGTGCTGGTCGACCTGATGGAGGGGCTCTTCGAAATTGCGATGGCCGATGGCGACTTCCACCCCGACGAGGACGCGTTCCTCACCGAGGTCGCCGCCATCTTCGGCCTGAGCGAGCGGTGCTTCCGATGCCTGCGCGCGCGCTTTGTGGGCGATGTCCCGCCCGATCCCTATGATGTGCTCGAAGTGCCCGCCGATGCGCCGATCGAGCAGATCAAGCACGCCTATCGCACGGCCGTGCGCGAAACCCATCCGGACCGGCTGGCCGCGCGCGGTGTGCCTGCGGAAGCCGTGAAGCTTGCCGAGCATCGCCTGCGCGATGTCAATCGCGCCTGGGAAGAGATTCGCCAGAGACACGCCGCCTGACAGCAGGCGTGGCCGCCGGCGCGCTCTGGCAAAATGACGCGGCCCACCTTATATCCTGCGCATGCGCCCTCGCTCGACCCTTGTTGCGCTTCTGCTTCTGGCCCTCGCTCTGGGTCCGGCCGTCATGGCCGACAGCGATCCTGCGCCTTCCGATCCTGCGCCTTCCGATCCGCCGGGCCTGTCCGAGCAGGTTGACCGGCTCTTCGGGGATTTCCTCTCGGATATCCTGCCCCGGCTCCAGCATCTCGAAGAGGGGCTTGCCCAGATCGAGCCCGAGATGCAGGCGCTGCTGGAGCGGTTTCGCGCCCTCTCGCAGTATCATCCGCCCGAAATCCTGCCCAATGGCGATATCCTGATCCGCCGCCGCACCGAGCCGGACACGGACCCGTCCCCGGATGCCGAGCCCCCGCAGGATGACGCCGCGCCGCAGGATCACGATGACGCGGCTGAGGCCGATCCGCCATTCGAATTGTGAGCCCGGCGCTGCCGCACGCGCGCATCGACGCCCAGTTGCGCGGCCATGGCCTGAAAGCGTTGTTCGGCAACTTCGGTGAAGAGATCCTGCATGCCAGGCTCGAGGATCAGCTCCACCAGCTTCTTCTTCGGGTAGAAGCGCAGCGCGCCGGCATTGCCCGGCCCATCCATCGAGAACATCGCCCCGAAGCGCAGCGCGCGGCCCAGCATCTTCGCTTCGGCGAAATCGCTCTCCGGCAGGATCTGCAGCAGATCGCGGATCCGCGCGCGCAGACCGCTCGTCTTGTAGCGATACATCAGTGCGATCCCCAGATAGACCCGCCCCATATGGTCAAGCCCGCCCAGGTTAGCGCGCGTGGTAATGTCGAAACACGCATCCGCCCGGTAATCCGGATGCGCGCGCCAGTTCACGTCATGCAAAAGGCACGCCGCCTGGATCAGCCGCAGCCGCGCGGCCGGGCGATTGCGATAGAGCGGTTGCAGGAACTCGAAAAGCTTCATCCCGAAGCCCGGCAGCCGCGCGCTCGAATGCTCCATGAAATGGCACGCCTCGATCAGCGGGTCGCGCTCGCGCAGCCGCTGGGGCATCTGCTCATAGAGGATTCCCTCGCGAATCCCGTAGCTTGACACATAGATCCGCTTCGCCCCGAAGACATGGATCAACCGGCGCAGCACCTGCGTGGCCAGCGGGACCAGGCTCATCCGCTCTGCCGAGATCCCCGAGAGGGCGCGCAATTCCTCCAGATCATGCTCCTTGATCCAGTCGATGGTCTTGCGCACCGATTTCGGCGTCATCGCGTATTCGTGCAGCACCTTGAGCGGATAGCCGCGCCGCTCCATGTCGAGCCGCGCAATCGCGCGCCACGACCCGCCGACCAGATAGAGCGCATCATGCTGCGCGCCGACCTGTCCGCGCAGATCCTTGAGCACATCGGCGATATGCGAGCGCAGCCCTTTCTTGCCGCCGCCCACCTGCATCAGCCGGAACGGCCCCAGGCCCGAGCTGACCGCGGCATGGACCTGATTGTCGCCGACAACGGCCAGTTCCATGCTGTTGCCGCCGATGTCGCAGACCAGCCCCTCGGCCCCGGGCCAGCCCGTGAGCACGCCCTGCGCCGAGAGCCGCGCTTCTTCCGGGCCGTCGATGATTGTCATGCGCAAGCCGGTCTCGGCCTCGACCAGCGCGCGGAACGCCTCGCCATCCTCGGCCTCGCGGATGGCCGCGGTTGCAACCATGGTGATATTGCTCAGCCGCATCCCCCTTGCCAGCAGGGCAAAGCGCTTGAGCGTCGCAAGCGCGCGGGTGCAGCCGTCGGGATTGAGCCGCCCTGTCTCGGTCATGCCCCGTCCCAGCCCGCAGAGCACCTTTTCATTGAAGAAATAGGCCGGGCTCCGCGCCGCGCCGTCGAACACCACCAGACGCACCGAGTTCGAGCCGACATCGATCACGCCGACATTCCTCAGCGCGCGCGCGGACGGATCCTCGAATATCGGCTTGTCGAACAGATTGCGCGACGTCGTCTCGCGCGCGCTCGCAGCATCGGCGAGCGAATTGCCATCCATGGGAAACTCCTGTCTGGCTTCTCGAAGGGCAGTCTACCCTTTCCGCACCAGCAAGGTCAATCGCGCCGCGCTGGCCCTTCCGCCGCGCCGGCAATTGCGGCATAACAGCCGCGCCGCACCCCAGACGTGTCACCAGAGAGGTCCCATGCTCGATATCCGCGCCATTCGCGACACGCCCGACGAGATCGACGCGCGCCTTGCCCGGCGCGGGCTCGCCCCGCAAGCGCAGGCGATTCTCGCAATCGATTCGGCCCGCCGCGCGGCCATCGCCGAGGCCGAGGCGGCCAAGGCCGCGCAGAATGCAGCGTCAAAACAGGTGGGGGCAGCAAAGGCGCGGGGCGATGAGGCCGAATTCGAGCGCCTGCGCGCCCTCGTGACCGAGAAGAAGGCCGAGATCGCCGCGCTCGAGGACCGCGCCCGCAGCGAGGATGCCGCGCTGCAGACCGCGCTTGAAACCCTGCCGAACCTGCCGCTTGACGATGTGCCCGACGGCGCCGACGAGACCGGTAATGTCGAAACACATCGCTGGGGCAGCCCGCCCGAGTTCCCCTTCACCCCGAAAGAGCATTTCGAGATCGCCGCCGTCGCACCGCTGATGGATTTCGCCGCCGCCGCGAAGCTGTCGGGGTCGCGCTTCGCGGTCCTGCGCGGGGCCGTGGCGCGGCTCCACCGGGCGCTTGCGCAATTCATGCTCGATCTGCAGGTCGAAGAGCATGGCATGGTCGAGATCAACAGCCCCGTCCTTGTGCGCGACGCGGCCATGTATGGCACCGGGCAATTGCCGAAATTCGCCGATGACAGTTTCCGCACGACCAGTGGATGGTGGCTGATCCCGACGGCCGAGGTCACGCTGACCAATCTTGCGGCCGACGAGATCCTCGAGGCGGGCAACCTGCCGCTGCGCTTTTGTGCCCACACGCTCTGCTTTCGCTCCGAGGCCGGGAGCGCGGGCAAGGATACGACCGGAATGCTGCGTCAGCACCAGTTCGAGAAGGTCGAGATGGTTGCCATCACCACGCCCGAGGACGCGCTCGCCGAACATGATCGCATGACCCGTTGTGCCGAGGCAGTGCTCGAGCGGCTGGGCCTGCCGTACCGGCGGATGCTGCTTTGTGCGGGCGACATGGGGTTTGGCGCGCGCAAGACCCATGATCTGGAAGTGTGGCTGCCCGGTCAGGAGCGCTATCGCGAAATATCGAGCGTCTCGGTCTGCGGCGATTTCCAGGCCCGCCGCATGGGCGCGCGCTACCGCCCCGAACCGGGCGCGCGGCCGGAATTCGTCCATACGCTGAACGGCTCGGGGCTGGCCGTCGGGCGCTGCCTGATCGCCGTGCTGGAAAACGGCCAGACCGAGGAGGGCGAGGTCATCCTCCCGCAGGCGCTGCACCCCTATCTCGGCGGCAAATCGCGGCTGACCGTGGACGGAACGCTCGCCTGATCACGCGCGCCCGGGCTGAGGCTTGCATGTCACAGCACCGGATTCTCCGCATGCCGCGCCACAATTCCGCCACATTTGAATCGCCCCCTGAAGGTCTGAGGCAGAGCAAGGACAATAAAAAATGTCAGCATCGGTAAACGAGGCCGGCGATAGGGCCACCCAGGCGTCAAACATGGCTTCCAACCCCACGCAGGCGCGCGCCCGCACGGCACCGGAGCCGCGCTCCTCCCGCGATCCGGTGGTGCATGTGGTGCTCGCGCAGTTCACGGACTGGGCGCTCATCTGAGCCGCATCGGCCCGGCCTTTGTTCCTGGAACCCGCGATCCAGGCGCCGGAGCCGTCTGGCCGCGATAGCCCCGCTTCCATCGCGCGCGGGTTGCGGCTGATTTCCGCCGATTTCGGCGTCGGCACCTGCGCGCCCTGCAAAAACCATATGGGCGCAGACCGCAAAGGCGGCTAGCACGGGTCTCGCGACTGTCCCGGAGCTGCCGCAGAATGCCCGACCCGATCAGCTCGATCCGCAATCTCGGCCCCGCGACGGAAGCGGCGCTGAATGCCGCGGGTATCGCCAGCGCCGAGGACTTGCGCGCGCTTGGGGCCGATGCCGCCTATGCAGCGCTTCTGCGCCACGGCGAGCGGCCGCATTTCATCAGCTACTATGTCCTTGTCATGGCGCTTCAGGGCCGCCCCTGGAACGATTGCAAGGGCGCCGAGAAGGCGCATTTGCGCGCCCGCTTCGACCAGTTGAAATCCGAAAATTCACAAGACCTCAGCGGCATTGAGCGCGCGCTCGATGAGTTGGGCGTGCGCGCGCCCTCCGCCCCAGACCGGAGATCCGAATGATCCGACCTGTCCTGCTCGTCGCGGCCCTCGCGCTCGCGCTCGCCGCCTGCGCCCGTCCCACCCCCGAGGTCAGCCGCGCAAGCCCTGTCCCCGATCTCTTCCCCGGCGAGACCCCGCAGATGCGCCTGCTCGTCCGCCGCTACGCTTCCAAGCATGACATCCCCGAGACGCTCCTGCACCGCGTCATCCAGCGCGAAAGCGATTACCGCCCCCATGCCCGCAACGGCCCCTATTGGGGTCTGATGCAGATCCTGCCGCAGACAGCCCGGCAGATGGGCCATAATGGCCCGCCCGAGACGCTGCTCGACCCCGAGGTGAACCTCACCTATGCCGGGCGCTACCTGCGCGGCGCCTGGCTGGTGGCGGATGGGGATATCGGCCGCGCCGTGATGTGGTATGCGCGCGGCTACTACTATGAGGCGCGCGACCGCTGCATGCTGGTCGCAACCGGGCTGCGCGACCGCGAAGTGCGCCGCGATTGCCCGGTGCGGGACGCGCGCGACAGCTGAGACGGTCGCTTGAAAAAAGACCCCGGATCACCTCCGGGGTCTTTTCGGTGCACGGGCTTCAGTCAGATCAGAAGGACCAGACGCGCGCCGAGATGTCCATCATCGCGGCTGCCATCGCCGGTGGCTGGGCCACGCCCACCCCCTCGATCAGCACCGATTCGTCCGCGCCAATCCCCGGCAGGTAGATCGCGCAGACCTCGACGGTCACGCCGCGCTCGATCAGTGCCTGCATCATCCCTTGCGGGCTCGCATCGCGCGGGGGTTGCGGATCGGTAGCGCTCGCCGGCGCATCGATCAGCGCCAGATCGCCCCCGGGCCCGCAGAGCAGCATGCGCGCCTCGGCGCCTTGCTCGACCGCCTGCGTGGTCAGCACCATCGCCATCAGTTGCGTCTTTGCGTTCTCTGACGTGACGACAGTGACCAAGCGGTCGGCGCTCTCGGCGGCGGCCATAGTGCCAAGCCCGGCTGCGGTCACCGCGGCAAGCGCGGTCGTGCGGATCAGATCCATGATCATTCCCTTTCAAGATATGGTTGACACGGAAGACCATGCCATAACGCAACTATAAATTCAAATATTAAAATTTATGCACCCTGGGCCGACGGATCCGGTCAGTCTTCCCACCACCAGACATCGGGCTGAAAGCCGATCCAGTCGCCATAGATCGGCAGCACATCGGGGAAGCGCAGCTCGCGGGCATGGGCGATGCGGGCGCGGTCATTGAACCAGAAGGGCACGACAAAGCGCCCCGAGGTCAGCACCCGGTCGAGCGCGCGCGCCGAGGCGATGAAATCCTCCTGCGCCTCCGACGTCAGCAGCCGCTGGATCAGCGCGTCGATCGCCGGGCTCTGCACGCCCATCCAGTTGCGCGAGCCAGGCTCTTCGGCCGCCTGCGACCCCCAGTAAAGCCGCTGTTCGGCGCCCGGACTGAGCGAGAGACCGCGCAGATAATATGTCATGTCGAAATCGAAATTATTCGTCCGTTCCGTATATTGCGCCGAATCGATCTGGCTGACCGCCACATCCATGCCCAGGCGCCGCAGCGCGTCAGTATAGATGTCGGCGATGGACAGAACCTCGCTCGACCCTTGCCGCAGCAGGATCGTGAAGCGGAACGGGCGCCCGGCCCTGTTGCGCAACAGCCCCGCATCATCGGCTTCCCAGCCGGCCTCGGCCAGAAGCCGGGTCGCTGCGCGCATGTTCGCCCGGTTGGCGTTCGACCCATCCGACACCGGCAGGCTGTAGCCCTCGAGCGCGCCGGGCAGCAACTCATCCGCGAAGGGCTCGAGGAACTCGGCGACGCGGCCCGACGCGGGGCCAGGCTCCATGCCCAGCACCGAGTTCGAGAAATAGGACGTGATCCGAGGGTCTTGCCCGTCATTGATCACCTGCGAGACATATTCGAAATTGAACGCGTGGATCAGCGCCTCGCGCACGCGCCAATCCGAGAACAGCGGATTGCGCGTGTTCATGACAAACCCCGCGATTCCCGAGGGGCGCTCATGCGGGATCTCGGATTTGACGATCTCGCCTGCCTGCACGGCAGGGAAATTGTAGCGCGTCCCCCAGGAGGCGGCATTGGTCTCGCGCATCGTGTTCAAGAGCCCCGAGGTGAAGGCCTCGAACATCGCCGTGCCATCGCCGAAGAACTCCATGCGGATTTCCTCGAGATTCGCCTGCCCGCGCATGAAGGGCAGGTCATTGCCCCAGTAATCCGGATCGCGGCGCAGATAGACATGGCGGCCGGTCTCGAAGCGGTCGATCACGTAGGGGCCCGTGGTGATCGGAATGACCGAGGT
>SLKB01000163.1 GCA_007134805.1 Paracoccaceae bacterium | reverse complement strand
TGGTAGGCCCGGAGGGACTCGAACCCCCAACCAAAGCGTTATGAGCGCTCTGCTCTAACCAATTGAGCTACAGGCCCGGCAGCCCTTCCCTGCTAAGCAGTCGGGCCGACAGGGTCAAGGCGGATTGCACGCGCCTTCTGTTGCTCTCGTACCCGCGATACGGTATCGCGCGCAGCCAAGGGCTGTCGGTCGGACGAACTCGTCACAAGGAAATACGCCATGAGCATCAAGAAGAACGGGCTGAGTTACGCCGACGCGGGTGTGGATATCGACGCAGGCACGGCGCTTGTCGAGGCGATCAAGCCAGCTGCTCAGGAAACGCACCGCCCCGGCGTCATGGCTGGCCTCGGTGGCTTCGGCGCGCTGTTTGATTTGCGTGCTGCAGGCTTCACGGACCCGATCCTCGTGGCCGCGACCGATGGCGTGGGCACCAAGCTGCGCATCGGCATCGATACCGGGTATCTGGACGATCTTGGCGTCGACCTTGTGGCGATGTGTGTCAACGACCTGATCTGCCAGGGCGCGACGCCTCTGTTCTTCCTCGATTATCTTGCAACCGGCAAACTCGATGTGGCCACTGCAACGCGCATTGTCACAGGCATCGCAGAGGGGTGTCGGCGCGCCGAATGCGCGCTGATCGGCGGCGAGACCGCCGAGATGCCCGGCATGTACGCCCCGCAGGATTTTGACCTTGCCGGATTTGCCGTCGGCGCGATGGAGCGCGGCGCCAGCCTCCCAGTGGGGGTCGCGACCGGAGACGTCATTCTGGGCCTCGCCTCTGACGGGGTGCATTCGAACGGGTTCAGCCTGGTGCGGATGGTCGTGGAGCGCGCGGGGTTGGACTGGGATGCGCCCGCGCCTTTTGCACCGCTGGCCTTGGGAGCGGCGCTGCTCACACCGACGCGGCTTTACGTGCGCCCTGTTCTCAATGCGATTGCGCAGGGCGGCGTGCATGCAGCGGCCCATATCACTGGCGGCGGGCTCACCGAGAACCTGCCGCGCGTGCTGCCCGAGGGGCTCGGGGCCGAGATCGACCTTGGCACATGGCGGTTGCCTCCCGTGTTTGAATGGCTGGCCCACGAGGGTGGGCTCGATCAGGGGGAGCTTCTCAAGACCTTCAATGCCGGGATCGGCATGGCGCTTGTCGTCGCCCCCGACCGCGCCGACGCGCTGTGCGCGACTCTGCGCGACGCCGGCGAGACGGTCTGCGCGATCGGACGCGTGACGGAAGGGAACGGGCTGCGTTACACCGGCACATTACAGTGAGCGGAAGACGTGTCGCGATCCTGATTTCGGGGTCGGGCTCGAACATGGTCGCGCTCGCCCGGTCGATGCGGGGCCACCATCCCGCGCGACCTTGTCTGGTGCTCTCCAACACTCCCGACGCGGGGGGGCTCGACCATGCTCAAGATCTGGGGATCCCCACGGCCTGTGTCGATCACCGACCCTTCGGGCGCGACCGCGCAGCCTTCGAGACGGCACTTCTGCGCGCGCTGCGCGCCGCAAGACCCGATCTGATCGCGCTTGCAGGCTTCATGCGCATCCTCACGGCAGAGTTCGTGCACAATTTCGAAGGGCGGATCTTCAACATCCACCCCTCACTTCTGCCGAAATATCCGGGCCTTGACACGCATGCCCGCGCCCTTGCCGCAGGCGATCGCTATGCCGGGTGCACAGTTCATGAGGTCACGCCCATCCTCGATAACGGGCCGATCCTCGGCCAGGCGATGGTGCGGATCGGACCACACGACACGGCCGAGACCCTGGCCGCGCGCGTGCTTCGCCTTGAACATCGCCTCTATCCGGCCGTGCTGCGGCGCGTCGCACAGGGCGATCGCAGCATGCTCCGCCTGCCTTGAGAGCGCTCAGCGCGCGCGCGCCGCGTGCCTCGCAGCATAGAGCGCCACCGCGGCCGCATTCGAAACATTGAGCGAGCCGAACGCGCCCGCGGCCGGAAGTCGCGCCACCAGATCGCATGTCTCGCGCGTCTTGTCGCGCAGCCCCGGTCCCTCGGCCCCAAGGACCAGACCCACGGGCCCCGGGGGCAGGCCCGCGAGCGTCGCGTCAAGCGTCTGCGGCGCCTCACCGTCGAGCCCGATCAGCACATATCCCATCTCTTGGAGTTGCGTCATTTCCTCGGAGAGGTTGCGCACCCGAAGATAGGGCTGCCGCTCGAGCGCGCCACTCGCAGTTTTGGCAAGCGCACCAGTCTCGGGCGCGGCGTGCCGCTGCGTGGCGATGACGGCGTTTGCCCCGAACACCTCGGCCGAGCGCAGGATCGCACCCACATTATGCGGATCGCTCACCCGATCGAGCAGCACGACAAGCCCGCGCCCATCCCTGGGCAGACAACAGGCGCGCGCGTCGCCCCAGTCCAGAGGGCGCACTTCGAGTGCTGCCCCCTGATGGACAGAGCCGGGATCCAGGGGGGCTGCAAAATTCCTCGGATCCGAGATCTCGGGCGTGATCGAACTTTCGGCAATCGCAGATCCCAGCCGGTCGGCCGCATTGCGCGTGAGGACGAGGCGCAGTTTCTTGCGGGCCGGGTTGCGCAATGCGTCCCCCACCGCATGCAGCCCGAACAGCCAGACCGTCGCGGCGCGCTCGTCACGGCGCGTCTTTTCCTTGTCGATGACCCAGGCGGGTTTCTTCATGCGGCTGTCCCGGCGCCTCAGCATTGCTGGCTCAACCATGCGCAGGCAGCGCTGTCGGCGCAAGGCGAAAAGCACAGTGCTCCCGCCACCGACTGCTTATCCCGACCACCGGTTTTTCCGCACTTGACGCTCTTGCGGCCCTTCGCTATCCCACCGCGCAGAGGGCGACGAGCTGCAAGGTGCGGCAGCGGACTGTAACTCCGCCGGGGAGACCCACGCCTGGTTCGATTCCAGGGTCGCCCACCACTCTCAGACGGGTCTCGACAGATGGCCCGTCGATTCTGAGTGTGGGTGGGAAGAGCTGCCCCCCTGAGGCCCAACCTTCGCGGCCCCGACGCCGAAGGGCGGTCGCACCTCAGTAGATATAGCGGATCTGGTCGCCCCAATAGCGCTCGATGCGGCGCAGGGCGCGGGCGATCGTGTCGAGGGTGGTGAACTCGATGACACTGCCATCGAGCATCCCCTCG
>SLKB01000368.1 GCA_007134805.1 Paracoccaceae bacterium | reverse complement strand
CGGGGCGGGCGGAGGCGTTCTCTGTCCGCGCGGCGGGGATGGTGCTGGATTACGCCAAGACCGGGCTGTGTACGGAGGGGCTTGGGCTGCTCTTGCGGCTGGCGGAGGAGGCCGGGGTGGCGGCGCGGCGGGAGGCGATGTTCGCCGGCGCACGGATCAACGAGACCGAGGGGCGGGCGGTCCTGCACACGGCGTTGAGGCACCCGGAGGGGCCAACGTTGGTGGTCGACGGGGTGGATGTGCGCGCGGGGCTGAGAGCCACGCTGGAGCGGATGGAGGGGTTCGCGCGGGCGGTTCGGTCGGGGCGGTTTGCCGGTGCAGGCGGGGCGATCCATGGTCGATCTGTTTGCCGCGGATCCGGGGCGGGCCGAGGCGTTTTCCGTGCAGGCAGCAGGGATGCTGCTGGATTATTCCAAGACCGGGCTTTGCGCCGAGGGCATGGACATGTTGCTGCGTCTGGTGGCCGCGGCCGGTGTGGAGCGGCGGCGCGACGCGATGTTCGCGGGCGCGCGGGTCAACGAGACCGAGGGGCGCGCGGTGTTGCACACCGCGTTGCGCGACCCCGACGGGCCGCCGCTGCTGCTGAACGGCCGGGATGTGCGCCCCGGCCTGCGTGCGACGCTGGAGCGGATGGAGCTGTTCGCGCGCGAGGTGCGGGCGGGGCGGTTTGCGGGCGAGGGCGGTGCCATCACCGATGTGGTGAACATCGGCATCGGGGGGTCGGACCTTGGGCCCGCCATGGCGGTACAGGCGCTTGCGCCCTTCTGCGACGGGCCGCGGTGTCATTTCGTGTCGAACGTCGATGGGGCGCATGTGCATGACGTTCTGGCGGGGCTCGATCCGGCGCGGACGCTGGTGATCGTGGCGTCCAAGACCTTCACCACGCTCGAGACCATGACCAATGCCGCCACGGCGCGGGACTGGATGGCGCGGGGTGTCGCCGATCCGGGGGCGCAGTTCGTGGCCTTGTCCTCGGCCGAGGCGCGGGCGGGGGAGTTCGGCATCCCGACCGAGCGTGTGTTCGGCTTCGAGGACTGGGTGGGCGGGCGGTATTCGGTCTGGGGGCCCATCGGGCTGAGCCTGATGATCGCCATCGGGCCGGAGCGGTTCCGGGAATTCCTGGCCGGCGCAGCGGAGATGGACGGGCATTTCCGCGACGCGCCCATGGCGCGGAACATGCCGGTGCTGCTGGCGCTGGTGGGGGTTTGGCACGCGCAGGTCTGCGGGCATGCAACCCGGGCGGTGATCCCCTATGACCAGCGGCTGGCGCGGTTGCCGGCCTATCTGCAGCAGCTCGAGATGGAATCGAACGGCAAGCGCGTGGGGATGGACGGCAGCGACCTGGAGCGGCCCTCGGGCCCGGTGGTCTGGGGCGAGCCGGGCACCAACGGGCAGCATGCCTTCATGCAGCTGATCCACCAGGGCACGCAGGTGGTGCCGGTGGAGTTCCTGCTGGCCGCGACGGGCCATGAGCCCGAGCTGGCCCATCACCACCGCCTGCTGGTTGCCAATTGCCTGGCGCAGGCCGAGGCGTTGATGCGCGGGCGCAGCCTGAAGGAGGCGCGGGCGCTGATGGCCGCGAAGGGGCTGGAGGGCGCCGAGTTGGAGCGGCAGGCGCGGCACCGGGTGTTTCCGGGCAACCGGCCCTCGACGGTTCTGCTCTATGACCGGCTGACGCCGCGGGTGCTGGGGGCGGTGCTGGCGCTCTATGAACACCGGGTGTTCGTGGAGGGGGTGATCCTCGGGCTAAACTCGTTCGACCAGTGGGGGGTGGAGCTGGGCAAGGAGCTGGCGGCGAGCCTTGCGCCGATGCTGGAGGGCCAGCCGGGGGCGGAGGCGCGCGACGGCTCGACCCGCCGATTGCTGGAGCTGGTGCGGGCCGGCGGACCGAACCGTGGGGCGTGACGGGGTGGGGGCAGGCTCACGGGCGCGGGAGGCGCGCGGGGGAGGCTTGGCAATGTCCCGAGAGGTCCCTATTTCCCGTGGCATGTTCGAGATGCTTCTTCGCAAGATGACCCGGCCCGACCCGCCCCGGCTGGAGCCGGCAGACGCCCGGCTGGCGCTGGCTGCGCTGCTGGTGCGCGCTGCGCGGTCGAACGGGGACTATGCACCGGCCCAGGTGGCCGCGATCGACGCAGCGCTGGCGCGCCGGTATGGCCTTGATGCGCCCGGGACCGCGGAGTTGCGGGCCCGTGCCGAGGTGCTGGAGAGCGAGGCGCCCGACACGGTGCGCTTCACCCGCGCGGTCAAGGACGGCACCGAGTACGAGGAGCGTGCCGCGGAACTGGAGATGCTCTGGGAGGTGATCCTGGCCGATGGGCAGCGGCACCATGAGGAGGATGGCTTCATGCGGCTGGTCGCCGACCTTCTGGGCTTTTCCGACCGGGAGAACGCGCTGGCCCGGCAGCGGGTGGCGGCGCGCGTCGCCTGACCGGGGGCGCTGGTGGCCGAAGGGGCCAGCCCAGCGGGTCCCGTTGGTTGAGCAGCCCTCAGACCACACCCGCAGCACGGAGGTGCGCCTTGGAGCAGCGCCCGAGGGGCGGGCGAAGCGGTGCCGGGCACGCCAATGTCGTTGCAGTATTGTTGCAATCGGCGGGAAATCGGGCCTTACTCCGGTGCGCTTCGTGTCCGGAGGTTCCGTGTCGTCCGTCCCGTCCCCAGCCCCGGGCGCAAGCCCCGTCATCGAGATCCGCGACCTGCACAAGAGCTATGGCGCGCTCGAGGTGTTGCGCGGCGTGGACATGGTGGCGCCGCGGGGGCATGTGGTGTCGCTGATCGGCTCTTCGGGGTCGGGGAAGTCCACGCTCTTGCGCTGCTGCAACCTGCTGGAGGACAGCCAGCAGGGCGAGATCCGGTTCGAGGGCGAGCCGGTGGCGTGGCGCGGCAATGGCCATGGCCGGCAGCCCGCGGACCGCGCGCAGGTGCTGCGCATTCGTACGAACCTGTCCATGGTGTTCCAGCAGTTCAATCTGTGGGCCCACATGACGGTGCTGCAGAACGTGATGGAAGCCCCTCTGACGGTGCTGCGCCAGCCGCGTGACGTGGTCGAGGCGCGGGCGCGGGCGCTGCTGGACAAGGTGGGGATCGGCGACAAGGCCAACGTCTATCCCGCGCAGATGTCGGG
>SLKB01000340.1 GCA_007134805.1 Paracoccaceae bacterium | reverse complement strand
TCGTGCTGCCCATCGCCGTGATCGGCCTCGAGATCATGCCCGAGGGCACGAACCCTGACATGTTCGTCCTCACGATCCCGCTCGCGCTGGGGCAGGACGGGCTCGCGCTTTTGTCCTTTCTTGGCGGGTTTTCGGCAGCGACCTCGATGGTGATCGTGGCCTCGCTCGCGCTGGCCACGATGGTGTCGAACCATATTGTCGTGCCGCTCTGGCTGAAGGCGCGCGCGGCGCGCAATCTCGACACGGGGGACATGCGGCTGCTGGTCCTGTCGGTACGGCGGCTTTCGATCACGCTGGTGCTGGGGCTGGGCTATATCTATTTCCTGATCACCGGCGGCTCGGCGGCGCTGGCGGCGATCGGGCTGATTGCCTTTGTCGGCATGGCGCAATGCCTGCCGGCGATCCTCGGCGCGCTCTTCTGGCGCGGGGGCAGCCGCACGGGCGCGGCGCTGGGCCTGGTGCTGGGCGCGGTGGTGTGGTTCTACACGCTCTTCCTGCCCAGCTTCGGGCCGGACATCGTCCTGTCCGCGCAGGTGATGGAGGAGGGGCTCTTCGGGCAGGCCTGGCTGCGGCCCTACAGCCTGTTCGGGCTGACCACGCTCGATCCGCTGCTGCATGCGCTCTTCTGGTCGCTGACGCTCAATGCGCTTGCGTTCTGCCTGGGCTCTCTCATGTCCTTCCCCAGCCCGATCGAGCGGGTGCAGGGCGCGCTCTTCGTCAATATCTTCGACCGGCCTGGGCCCGCGCGCAGCTGGACGCGGCCCGTGGCAGAGGCTGAGGATCTGCTGCCCATGGCCCAGCGGATCCTGGGTGTGGCCGACGGGCAGGCCTTCTTTCGCGCGCAGGCGCAGGCGCAGGGCAAGACCGGCTTCCTGCCCGACATCACGCCCGAATTCATCGAGGCGCTGGAGCTGAAACTCTCGGGCTCGGTGGGCGCGGCCACGGCGCATGCGATGCTCGCGCAATGCGTGGGCACTGCCGCTGTCTCGGTCGAGGATCTGATGGCAGTGGCCTCGGAGACCGCGCAGATCATGGAATACTCTGCCCAGATCGAGGCGAAATCCGAAGAGCTGTCGCGCACTGCCCGCAAGCTGCGCGAGGCCAATGAGATGCTCCAGAAGCTTTCGGTGCAGAAGGATGCCTTCCTCAGCCAGATCAGCCATGAGTTGCGAACGCCCATGACATCGATCCGTGCCTTCTCCGAGATCCTGATGGAGGCCGAGGGCATGTCGAACGAGGAACAGATCCATTTCGCCCAGATCATCCATGATGAATCGATCCGGCTGACGCGGCTTCTCGATGATCTGCTGGATCTGAGCGTGCTCGAACACGGGCAGGTCCAGCTCAACATCCAGCCCGCAAACCTGCGCGAACTTATCGAGAAATCGATCACGTCGTCGAAATCGGTGAAGGGCGAGCGCAAGTTCCGCCTGCTGCGCGCGCGCGATGAAGAGGATATCGCGCTGCATACCGATGCCGGGAGGCTCACGCAGGTCTTCATCAACGTGTTGTCGAACTCGCGCAAATACTGCGATTCCGATGACCCGCAGCTGCAGATCCGGGTGCGGCTGCGCGGCGAGTTGGTCGAGGTCGACTTCATCGACAATGGCTCGGGCATCCCGCGCGACAAGCAGGCGCTGATCTTCGAGAAATTCTCGCGGCTCACGGATTCGATGCAGGCCGGCGGGGCGGGGCTGGGCCTCGCGATCTGCCGCGAGATCATGCATAATCTCGGCGGTGAGATCACCTATGTGCCGGGGCAGGGGGGCGCGGCCTTCCGCGTGAGCTTCCCGCGCAAGATCGAGCCCCGCGCGCCCGCGCCCGAGCAGGCAGAGGGCGACGACGCAGCGCCCGCAACGGCCTGAGCGGCGCCTGGAAGACTGCGCCGGACGCGGGCCGCGCGTGCGGCCCGTGTCCGGCATTTGGCCTGCGTGGCGCGGAACGATTGCCCCTCGGGCATGCAGCCGGTTTGGCGGGTTCCGGGTTTTTTCGAGCGGCCGGTCAAGGTGCGCTGCGCGCACGCAATTCGGCCAATGCGCTGACAAGGCGCGCGCGCGCCTCGGGCAGGGGGCGGCCGATGGCCTCGGCAAGCCAATGCTGCAGGAAAAACCCGCTGAGCTGCAAGGCCGCCCCGAGCCCCGCAGGATCGAGCGCGCCCCCCTCGCCCAGCCCCGCGGGCAGCGCGAGAAGCCGCGCGGCATAGTCGCCCGCGCCCTCGGCCGTGACCGCGCGCCCCGTGCGCGGCGAGACATAGGCCAGGCGCGCGCGCGCGCCGGTCACGGCGCATTGGCCCAGATCGAGGCCGAAGCCGGTTTCTTCCAGCAGCGTCAATTCCCAATGCGCATAGGCGTTGAGCCAGCCGGGCTGGCCGATCCGGTCCAGCAACGCGACGGTGTCGGCGTAAAGCGTGGGGAAGGCCTGCCGTTCGGGCAGCGCAAAGCGGCAGAGCGCGCAGACCGAGGAAAGCGCGAGCAGCCCCAGCCGGTCGTCCATCACGGCCGCCGCCCGCGCGCGCGTCAACTCGACCGTGAAATTGCCCATCTGATCCTCGAGCCGGGCCCGCCAGGCGAGGTCAAGCTGCGCGCCCGGCTGCAGCACGGGCGCCATTCTGCGCGAGGCCCCGCCGCGCACGGCGCCCGCGTGCCGACCGTGCAGGCTCGAGAAGACCTCGATGATCGCGGTCGCCTCGCCATGCCGGCGCATGCTCAGCAGGAAGCCCTCGTCACGCCATTCCATGGCGCGCAGCTTTGCCGCAGGCCGCCGGGGGCGGCAAGCGGTTTCAACGCCCCGGCAAAGCGGTTATGTCACGCGCGCAGGGTCAGGTGAGGCGCGCGGGGGATGATGGGCGACAGGATCGATCCGAAATACCGCATCATTGCGGGGCTGATCGGCGCGCTCGGGCTCGCGGCGCTGGCGACGCAGGTCTGGGTGAATGCCGGGCGCGCGGGGGGGCTTCTTGTCGTGCTCTGGGGGCTGGCGGGGTTCTTCACGATCCTGACCAATACGCTCGTGACCGGCTCGATGCTGCTCATGGCGCTGACGGGGCGGCGGCTTTCCTATGACTGGATGAGCATGCTGACCGTGTCGATGGTGGCGGTGGCGGTGGTCTTTCACGTGGTCCTTGCGGATCTCTT
>SLKB01000121.1 GCA_007134805.1 Paracoccaceae bacterium | reverse complement strand
GTGGGCAGGGCTCCGCTGGGGTCATGACCCCGCTCCGCCTGAGATGTTCTCCACATAGTCGACCACTCGAGAACCAACCCGGTGCCGAGTTCGACGGTGCCGGAGTGAATCCGAGCCTGGTCCGGAACGACTCCATTCTCCGAAACATCTCAGGCGGAGCGGGGTCATGACCCCAGCGGAGCCCAGCCCACCGCAGCCCCCGGTTTCAACCGGGGGTGGACCGTGGGAGTCCTGTACTATGCTCGGAAACGACCCGCGGCGAACCCCGACGCCACGATCCATGCCGCGGCGAACCCCGACGCCACGATCCATGCCGCCGCGAACCCCGACGCCGCGACGGAGATCGTCGCACCGCCCGAACTGGACGCCATCACTCCGTATCCCCACGAATCGGGTCGAGTAGTGCGCCGGCACCGGGTGGCGTCCCGGGCCGCCCAACCCGTTATCGAACCTCCCCTCCGCACCATTTCGGCGTTGGGCCTCAAACAGGCATGTCCGTGGCGGCGACGATGGACTGGAGGACGGCTTCGGCGGCGGCGGGGTCCTGGGAGCCGGACTGGAGGCTGAGGCGGTGGGAGAGGCAGGGGACGAAGAGCTCCCGGGCGTCGTCGGGGATGGCGAAGTCCCGGCCTTCCAGGAGGGCAAGAGCCCGGATCATGCGGAGCATGGCGAGGCCGCCGCGGGGGCTGATGCCGATGCGGACCCGGCCGTCCTCGCGGGTGGCGGTGACGACGGAGAGCACGTAGTCGACGATGCTCTCGTCGACGGCGACGGTGGCGGCGGTCTTCTGGATCTCCTCGAGGCGGTCGCCGTCGATCACGGGGCGCAGGGTCTCCACGGGTTCTGTGAGGCGGCGTTCGGCGAGGAGGGCGCGTTCGATGCTGGGATCGGGGTAGCCGATGGAGGTGCGGAGCATGAAGCGGTCGAGCTGGCTCTCGGGCAGGGGGTAGGTCCCGTGGTGGTCCAGTGGGTTCTGGGTGGCGACTACGAGGAAAGGGGAGGGCAGATCCAGGGTGTTATCGTCGACGCTGACCTTGCCCTCGCTCATGGCCTCTAAAAGCGCTGATTGGGTCCGGGGGGTGGTGCGGTTGATCTCGTCGGCCAGGACCAGGCCGGCGAAGATGGGCCCCTTGCGGAAGGCGAAGGTGGAGGTCTCGGCGGAGTAGACCGAGACGCCCAGGATATCCCCGGGGAGGAGGTCGCTGGTGAACTGGATGCGTTTGAAGGTCAGTCCGAGGCTGCGGGCCAGGGCCAGGGCCAGGGTGGTCTTGCCCACGCCGGGGACGTCTTCCAAGAGGACGTGGCCCTGGGCGACGGCGCTGGCCAGGACCCATCGGGTGATCTGGGGCTTGCCGCGAAAGACGGTCTCGATGTTGTCTTTGATGGCCAGGAGATCCCGGTGGGCCTCGTCGATGGTGAGGGCCGGTTCGGAATCGGTGGTGGCGAGGTCGAGGGTCATGGGGTACTCCAAGAAAGACAAGGCCCGCAAGAGTATAGACAGATGATGAGGGTTTGCCATGTGGAAACGGCGCGGTGGGTTGAGCCTGGCTGAGACCTTTGGGGTCACCGACCCGGATCGGCGGCTTGCGGAGGTGCGGATGGCCCTGGTGGGGGACCCCTACACGCCGGCGTCGAGGTGGGGGCTGTCTTCGTTGAAGATCTTTAAGCCCCGGTTGAGCGTGAAGACCTGGATGGGGTGGCGGCCGAAGGATCGGCTGGTGCCGGTGACGAACCTCTTCAATCGAACGCCGACCCCGATCGAGGAGGGGTGGTCTGTGCGGAAGACCCAGGTGACGGACTTCCGCGGTCAGTCATTAACCTACGACAGCCACAACGGCACGGACTTCGCGATCCCTCCGGGGACCCAGGTCACGGCGCCGGCGCCGGGGGTGGTGTGTCGGGTGAGCGATGAGTTTCATCGAGGGGGCTTGAAGGTGGTGATCGACCACGGCCGTGGGCTGATCACCATGTCGAACCACCTGGGTCGGGCACTCGTGGAGGTCGGCGATGAGGTGGAGCGCGGGCATGTGGTGGCCCTGGCGGCGTACTCCGGGATCGACGGGGTGGTGGCCTTTCCGTGGAGCGTGCCTCATGTGCACTTCAACACCTGGCTCAACGGTGTGCCTGTGGACCCGTTCGCGAGAGATGGGGAGGTGTCGCTCTGGCGAGTTAGGAACGACCCGAAGCCCTTTCGAGGGGGGCGGGGGGGCGATGGGGAGATCGCCGAGGAGATTACGGACGAGGATGGAGGGCCGACGGTCTTTGACGAGGAGGCGCTGTGGCGAGTGATCCGGGGGTGCCGGGATGGGGAGCTTCGGCGGGCCCTGGAGGAGACAGAGCCGGTGTATCGGCGGGGGGTAGATACGGTGTTCATGATGAACTACTTCCCGACGCGATTCGAGGTGCGGGAGGTGGTGTACGGAGAGCGGTTTGAGCGGGAGGGGCGGTTGGATTTGCCCTTTCGGGTAGTCGATTACGATGGGGTGCGGTTGTTGTAGGTCCCAGAGGACCAGGGTCACGGGGGACCCCCGTCGGAGCGCTCTGGGGTCTGTACTATCTGCTGGAACTGGTGCAGCGTCAGGACGCGCGGATCAAGGCGCTGGAAGCAGATCCGGTCGATGTCCTCGCCGGGATATGCCTCGTGGTATTTCCTTCGGGCGCGGCTTCGAGCCCACTCCCTCAACTGAGTAGAGCCGATCCGGTCACGCGGTGGGACACGCTTGGTGGCGCATGAAACGAAAGCGTGGCTGAAGTCCCGTGCGCGGCAGTCAGCCTTCATCGCCGAGCTCGGTCCCGGCGCGCAAACGGTCGAGGTACGCCTGGTACGCGTAGACACGGTCGCGCTTCTTGCCGGTGGTCTCCACCAGGACGCCGGCGGCCTCGAGCGCGTCGATGGCACGCCCCGCGGTGGGCTTCGTCGTCGACAGCGCCTCGACGAACCAGGGCGCGGTGACGATGGGCCGGCTCGGCAGGCGCTCGAAGAGCTGCACGGCCAGGAGGTTGACGCCGGTGTGGTGGATGACGCGCCCCCGGTCGGTGGTCACCAGGGCAGCGCGTTCGGAGGCGGGGGCACGTAGGCCGCGTTGCCGGGGCGGCTGCCTCCGATCCAGTTCTGGCTACGGCGCATCTCACCGGG
>SLKB01000088.1 GCA_007134805.1 Paracoccaceae bacterium | reverse complement strand
CTGGTGCTTGTCGACGGGCCAGTGACCCCTGTGCAGCAGCGCAATCTAGAACGGGAATGGAACACGAAGCTCCTTGACCGCACGGGGCTTATCCTCGAGATCTTCGCTGATCGTGCTGCAACGCGCGAAGGCGTGCTGCAGGTGGAACTCGCGGCGCTCAGCTATCAGCGCACGCGGCTGGTGCGCGCCTGGACCCACCTGGAGCGCCAGCGCGGTGGGCTGGGCTTTGTGGGCGGGCCGGGCGAGACGCAGATCGAGGCCGACCGCCGCGCGATCGATGAGCAGATGGTCCGCCTGCGCCGCCAGCTTGCAAAGGTCACCCGCACTCGAGAGTTGCACCGTGCCGCGCGCAGGCGCGTTCCCTATCCGATCGTCGCGTTGGTCGGCTATACCAATGCAGGCAAATCGACGCTGTTCAATCGGCTGACCGGAGCAGAGGTGCTCGCTGAGGACATGCTCTTTGCAACACTTGATCCGACGATGCGCGCGGTGCGGCTGCCGACAGGCAAGGATGTTATCCTGTCAGATACCGTGGGCTTCATCTCTGAGCTTCCGACACAGCTTGTCGCCGCGTTCCGCGCCACGCTGGAAGAAGTGCTCGAGGCCGATCTGATCGTCCATGTGCGCGACATTGCCCATGCCGAGACCGAGGAGCAGGCACGCGACGTGCGCAGTATTCTCTCGGATCTGGGCGTCTCGGAGCACACTCCGCAGATCGAATTATGGAACAAGGCCGATCTGGTGCCCACCGAGGAACGTGACGCCCTTGCGCAGCGGGCCGCGCGTCACGATGATGTGTATCTGGGCTCTGCCATCACGGGCGAGGGGCTGTCGGGGCTTTTTCAGGCAATGACCCGCCATCTCGATGAGCCGCGCCAACACACGGACGTGCGCCTCGGTTTCGAGGATGGTCGCGCGCGGGCCTGGCTTTACGCCCAGGGCGTTGTCGAAGCGGAAACCCCTGATGATACAGGATTATTCCTGCACGTCTACTGGACCGAGCGGCAGCGACGCGCCTTTGCCGCTCTCGATGAGACACGCGAGGACTGAGCGGGGGCGCGTGCGGCACGATCTTGAGCGGGCAGGTAGCGCCTGCGCGGGTGCGTCTGTTCTTTGGCTCTGCAAGAATTCATCGCTCCGTGCCAAGTTTGGGCTTTGATTGCGGTGTGATAATCCATAAATGTGTGTGACACACCTGCTCGCCCAGATCCGGCCGAGCGGGAAGGGGAGAAACGCATGCTGAACAATATCGGTCCCGCAGGCTTCATCATCATCGCCATCGTGGTGCTTGTCCTTTTCGGGCGCGGCAAGGTTGCAGCGCTGATGGGCGAAGTAGGCAAGGGGATCACCTCGTTTCGCAAGGGGCTGAAGGACGGCACCGACGAGATCGAGAAGGCCGACGATGAGACAGCGCGTGCCGCGCGCGATGTGACGCCCGGAGAGAGCCGCGACGCAGAGCGCAAGGACAAGGTCTGAGCGGGCACCACTGGTCTTGAGGATGTGCCCCCGGCCGACCAGGGCGGTTGCTGGGGCCATGGCGGAATTGCGGGGGTGTGATGCTTGATCTTGGCTGGACAGAACTTCTGGTCATCGGGATCGTGGCGCTGATCGTCGTCGGCCCGAAGGATTTGCCGAAGATGTTTCGCGCGCTTGGCCAGTTCACAGCCAAGGCGCGCTCGATGGCGCGAGAGTTCCAGCGCGCCATGGACGATGCGGCAGAGACGTCGGGGGTGAAAGACGCCGCGCGTGATTTGCGCAATGCGACCGATGCCAAGAGCATGGGGCTTGACGAGTTGAACAAACTGCGGGGATTTGACCCTATGAAACCGGGGCGGAAGTCCGCAAAATCGATCAAGCCCGCCGAGTCCGTCAGCGACGCGGATGAGGAAGACCTGGATCAGGTCGAAGCCGAGCTGGACCGTCTGAGCCGGGAAAAGGCCCGGGATGCGAAGGCCTCGGCGCCCGAGACGCCGGATCCGGTTGCCGAGGACAAATCGCAGCAATGAGCCGCACCGACCCGCAGGACGAGATTGATGACAAGGGCGCGCCGCTGATCGAGCATCTGGCGGAATTGCGCTCGCGTCTGATCAAATCGGTGCTGGCTTTCGTCATCGGCATGGTGCTGTGCTTTACTGTGGCCACGCCGATCTTCAATTTCCTGACTGCGCCGCTCTGTGCAGCGCTCGCCGATCGGGGTCAGGATTGCGATCTGATCTTCATCAGCCCGCAGGAAGGCTTTTTCGTGGCGATCCGCGTCTCGCTTCTGGGGGGGTTCATGCTGGCCTTTCCGGTGATCGCCGGACAGATGTGGCGCTTCGTGGCGCCAGGGCTCTACCGGTCGGAGAAGGGGGCGTTCCTGCCCTTCCTGATCGCCTCGCCCTTCATGTTCCTGCTTGGCGCGGCCTTCGCCTTCTATGTGGTGACACCGTTGGCGTATAATTTCTTTCTGGGCTTCCAGCAATTCGGCGCGGGCGGCGAAGCGGTAGAGGGTGTCCCAGGGGCCGCGCCATTGTCGGTGGTCTTTCAGGGCTCGGCGCAGGAATACCTGAACCTGACGATCAAGTTCATCGTCGCATTCGGGCTGTGCTTCCAGTTGCCGGTCCTGCTCACACTGATGGGCAAGGCGGGGCTTGTCTCCGCCGCAGGGCTGCGGTCTGGTCGCAAATGGGCCGTAGTGGGCATATTGACTACGGCCGCGCTGGTGACGCCGCCAGATGTGATCACGCAGATCATCCTCTTCGCGGTGGTCTACGGGCTCTATGAGGTCTCGATTCGGCTGGTTGCTCATGTCGAGCGCAAGCGCAACGAGCAGTTGCGCCGCGAAGGGCTCCTTGATGACGAGGATGAGGACGGGCTCGATAATGAGTTTGGCAAGGGGCGATGACGGACGCTATGCTTTTGCGCATCGCTGAAGCGCTGGAACGCCTCGCCCCGCCGCAGCCGCCCGCGCCCAACTTCGATGTGGCCAATGCGTTTGTCTGGCATGTCGGACCGGATCGGCTGCACCCTGTGGCCGAGGTCAATCGGGTGGGGCTCGGGCTGTTGCGCGGGATCGATCGTGCGCGCGACGCATTGCTTGCGAACACAGCGCAATTCGCGCGCGGCTTTGGTGCGAACAATGCGCTGTTATGGGGCGCGCGGGGCATGGGGAAATCGTCGCTCGTGAAAGCCGTCCACGCGGAGGTGCTGAGGCGGGCG
>SLKB01000107.1 GCA_007134805.1 Paracoccaceae bacterium | reverse complement strand
GTCACTGATATCATCGGCCCTTCGGTCTCGGCACTGGTCGAGGGGCATACGCTGGCGTTGCAGGCCCATGAGGCCGCCACGCAGCTTGCACAGAACTGAAAGGTCCCGCGATGATCGCAGCAGATCTGAACACGGCCCTGCCCGAGATTCTCCTCGCCCTCTTTGCCATGGCTGCGTTGATGGTCGGGGTCTATGGCGGCAAGGACAAGCTCGCAGAGCCGATCCTCTGGGCGACGGCTGCGCTGATGGTGCTGCTGGCCATCTTTGCGGGTTCCAAGGGGCTCGAGGCGCGCACGGCCTTCAACGGCATGTTCATCGCCGATGCGTTCGCGCATTTCTCGAAGATGATCATCCTGCTCTCGGCAGCCGTGGTGCTGGTCATGGGACAAAGCTACATGCAGGCACGCGACCTCCTGCGGTTCGAGTATCCGATCCTGATCGCGCTGTCGGTCGTGGGGATGATGCTGATGGTGTCGTCGGGCGATCTGATCGCGCTTTACATGGGGCTCGAGTTGCAATCGCTTGCGCTGTATGTCGTCGCCACGATGAATCGCGATTCGGCCCGTTCGACCGAGGCGGGGCTGAAATACTTCATTCTTGGCGCACTGGCCTCGGGGCTTCTGCTCTATGGCGCCTCGCTCACTTATGGATATGCCGGCACGACGCTGTTTTCGGGGATCATCACCACCATCTCGGAGGACGGGATGTCAGTGGGGCTCTTGATGGGGCTTGCCTTCATGATGGCGGGGCTTGCGTTCAAGGTCTCGGCCGTGCCGTTCCACATGTGGACGCCCGATGTCTATGAGGGCGCGCCGACGCCCGTGACGGCATTTTTCGCAACTGCGCCCAAGGTCGCCGCCATGGCGCTGATCGCGCGCGTGGTCCATGAGGCCTTTGGCACCGTGCCCGGCGACTGGACCCAGATCATCGCCTTCCTTGCAGTCGCCTCCATGTTCGTGGGCGCTATTGCCGCGATCGGGCAGCGCGACATCAAGCGGCTGATGGCCTATTCCTCGATCACGCATATGGGCTTTGCGCTGGTGGGGCTGGCTGCGGGTACTGCGCAGGGTGTGCAGGCGATGCTGGTCTACATGGCGATCTACGTCACCATGAATATCGGCGTGTTCGCCTTCATCCTGACCATGACGCGCGACGGCAAGCCAGTGACGGATATCGACAGCCTGCGCCAGTATTCCAGGGCAGAGCCGCTGCGCGCGCTTGCGCTTCTGATCCTGATGTTCAGCCTTGCAGGCGTGCCGCCGCTCGTGGGTTTCTTCGGCAAGTTCTACGTACTCTGGGCGGCGGTGCAGGCCGGTATGGCCTGGCTGGCCGTGGCGGGGGTCATCGCCTCGGTGATCGGGGCGTTCTACTATCTGCGGATCGTCTATTTCATGTATTTCGGCGACGAGACCGAACCGCTCGACACTGTCCGCGCGCCCGTACAGGCGAGCCTGCTCGTGGCGTCGGCCGCGGTCATGGTGCTCGGGGTGATCAATCTCTTCGGGATCGAGAGCATGGCAGCGCTGGCGGCAGACGCTCTTGTCAGATAACTGGCCCGATGGGGTGGGGCGTATTGTCCTGCCGGAAATCGACAGCACCAATGCCGAAGCGGGCCGGCGCGCGCCCGACCTCGCCGGGCCGACTTGGATCCTCGCGCTGCGCCAGACGCGCGGGCGCGGGCGGCGTGGGCGAGGCTGGGCCGACCCGCCAGGGAATTTCGCCGCGAGCCATTTCAGCCGTCCCGAAGCCCCGCCTTCGGATCTGGCGCTGCGCTCTTTCGTGGCCGCGCTTGCGCTGCACGACGCGCTGGTGCGCGCGACTGGCCAACCCGAACGCTTCACGCTGAAATGGCCCAATGATGTGCTGCTGGACGGGGGCAAGCTGGCTGGCATTCTGCTTGAAAGCCTCGGACAAGGGACAGGCCCGCGCCATCTCGTGATCGGCATCGGCGTCAACCTGCGCCACGCCCCCGAGGGCGACGCGGGCGCCCTGCGTCCGGTCAGCCTCCTGGACGAGACTGGCTGCGCGCTCGACCCCGAGGCGTTTCTCGACCTGCTTGCGCCCTGCTTCGCCCATCGGGAGCGGCAGCTCGCCACGTTCGGCTTCGCGCCGATCCGCACTGCCTGGCTCACGCGCGCGGCGCGTCTGGGCGAGCGTATAACGGCCCGCTCGATGCAGGAGACTCGGACGGGCATCTTCGAGGGCATCGACACGACCGGTGCGCTCCTTCTGACAACCGAAGACGGCCCGAAGGCAATCCCGGCGGCCGAGGTCTATTTCTGAAACCCAAAGGACAGGGCGATGCTTCTGACCATCGATTGCGGCAACACGAACACGGTCTTTGCAGTCTGGGACGGTATCGAATTCCGCGCCACATGGCGCACGTCGACCGAGCATATGCGTACTGCCGATCAGTATTATGTCTGGCTCTCGACCTTGATGGGCGTGCGGGGATTGCGGCTCGACATCACGGATGTGATCATCTCCTCCACTGTGCCGCGGGTGGTCTTCAATCTTCGCGTGCTGTGTGACCGCTACTTCAATTGCCGCCCGCTTGTGGTCGGCCGAGCTGACTGTCGCCTGCCGGTGCCCCCGCGCGTGGATGAGGGCGTGCGTCCCGGCCCGGACCGGCTTGCCAATGCCGCAGGCGCCTATGCACGCCATGGTGGCGATGTGGTGGTGGTCGATTTCGGGACGGCTACCAATTTCGACGTCGTCGCCCATGACGGCGCCTATGTGGGAGGCGTGATCGCGCCAGGCGTGAACCTCTCGCTCGAGGCGCTGCACCAGGGGGCTGCGGCGCTCCCGCATGTCGATATCTCGCGGCCCGACAAGGTGATCGGCACCAACACGGTCGAATGCATCCAGTCCGGTGTCTTCTGGGGCTATATCGGGCTCATCGAAGGCATCACCGAGCGCATCCGCTCCGAGTATGGTCGCCCCATGACCGTGATCGGCACCGGCGGGCTTGCGCCCCTTTTCGCGCAGGGCGAGAGTCTGTTTGACAAGATCGAGGATGATCTGACATTGCATGGCCTTTGCGTCATTCATGACCATAACAAACGCGAGAGCTTACAGGAGCAGGCATGAGCACGGACAGGCTGATCTATCTTCCCCTTGGGGGCGCCGGCGAGGTGGGCATGAATGCCTATGTCTACGGGTACGGCCCCAAGGGGCGCGAGCGGCTGATCCTTGTCGATCTGGGCGTGACCTTCGGAGACATGGATGCGACCCCAGGGGTGGATTTGATCCTGCCTGACATCTCCTGGCTCGAGGCCAGGCGCGACCGGCTGGAGGCGATCTTGATCACCCACGCTCACGAGGACCATGTGGGCGCCGTCGGGCTCTTGTGGGACAAGCTGCGGGTTCCGGTCTATGCGCGCAATTTCACGGCGCGCATCGCGCGGTTGAAGATGCAGGATGCGAGCCAGGACCCAGAGCAGGTGATCACGGTCGAGAAAGCGCCCGAACAGGTGGCGTGCGGGCCTTTCACAGTGCAGTTCTTTCCGGTCGCGCATTCGCTCCCCGAGGCGTCGGGGCTGATCCTCGATACGCCTGCGGGGCGCATCGTGCATTCGGGTGATTTCAAGACCGACCCCCACCCGGTCGTCGGCGAGCCGCATGACCCGGAGATGCTCGCGAAAATCGGCAGGAGCGGGGTCAAGGCGCTGATCTGCGATAGCACGAATGTGCTCAACCACCAGCCGGGCCGGTCCGAGGCCAGCCTGAGCGAGGCCATCACGGACGTGATGCGCAGCTCGAAGGGGATGGTCGTGGCAACGACCTTCGCGTCCAATGTGGCGCGGTTGAAGACGCTCGCGGTCGCCGCCCGGGACGCGGGGCGGTCGGTCTGCCTGATGGGGCGCGCGATGCTCCGGATGACGCAGGTTGCGACCGAGGCGGGGATCCTGAGGGATTTCCCCTCTACGGTCAGCCCGGAAGAGGCGCGCGAACTGCCGCGAGAGAATCTTTTGCTCATCGTCACGGGTAGCCAGGGTGAGCGCCGCGCCGCCTCGGCGCAACTCGCGCGGGGCAGCTATATGGGACTCACGATGAAGGAGGGCGACACCTTCCTGTTTTCCTCGATGACGATCCCGGGCAATGAGCGCGATGTGGGGTGCGTGGTCAATGCGCTCTCCGCGGCTGGTGTCGATGTGCTCGACAATGCCGAGCGGCGCTACCATGTCTCGGGCCATGCGAACCGGCCCGATCTGGAAGCGATGCAGCAGCTGATCGCCCCGCAGATCGTGATCCCGATGCATGGCGATCACCGCATGATGCGCGAACACGCGAAACTGACGCGCGCGGCGGGATTGCGCACAGCCGTCGTCCCGAACGGGACCGTCGTCGATCTGGCGGGCAGCGCCCCCGAGATCGTGGACGAGGTCGAAACCGGGCGCGTCTACCTCGATGGCAGCCGCATGGTTGGTGCGACCGATGGTGTGATCCGCGACCGGATCCGCATGGCGATCGGCGGGCATATCTTCGTAACGCTGATCCTCGACGAGGAAAACGAGGCCCTCGGCGCGCCCTGGGCCGAGATCGCGGGGCTGCGCGCACAGGGGCGCGGGGGCGAGCTGCTCAACGAGGTCATCGAACGCGAGCTGGAGGATTTCATCTCGCGCGCCGGGCACAAGGTGATGGCCGATGACGACCGCCTCAATGACGGGCTGCGCCGGGTCGTGCGTCAGGTCGTGATGGAAGAGATCGGCAAGAAGCCGGAAGTCACCATCGTGGTCAGCCGCTTGCTCAACGAATAGCGCTCAGCGCCAGAAGGGCATATGGGGTGCGACCACGCCCTGCGCCTTGGCAAGCACACGCAGCAGCGGCGGACGCGGGCTGACCCCGGCGGCGAGCCGGTCAATCGCAACTTCGACCGGGCAGGGCAGTCCGGTGACCGGGTCCAGATAGCGCGGATAGGCGATCAGGGCCGCGTGCACGAACCCCTCCAGGCCCGGCCGCGCTGTCCTGCGCGCCGGAACAGGGCCCAGATCGCGGGTCAGCCCCCAGCCTGCATAAAAGGGCGCCCCGAAGGTCGTGACGTCGATCTCGCGCAGCAGGGCTTCAAAGCCGAAGGTCGAGGTCATCGTCCAGACCTCTTGCACCTTATCGAGCAGGGCGACCGGGTCGGCCCTGTCGGCAATCAGATCGGCATGGCGCAGGGCCGCGTCAGGGGCCACTGCTCCGGGGCGCAGCCCGGCTTCGACATCGGGGTGGGGCTTGTAGATCACCACTGCACCCGGATTGCGCGCCCGCGTCTCGGCCAGCAATGCAAGATTGGTGCGGATGCTGCCCGCGCCCAGCGTGATCGAGGCATCATCCTCGACCTGCCCGGGCACAAGGATCCGGTGGCCCGCAGGCAGCACCGGTGTCGTGCCCGCCATGTTGTATTTGCTCAGCCCGGCTGTGCGAATGCCTGCGATCAGTCTGCGCGCACGCGCGGCACCGCCCGGTGGTAATGGGGCGGCGATCAGCGCCTCAAGCCGTGAGGGGCGCGTCGGATCATAGTAGAGCCCCAGATCATCGGCCACGAGCGACAGCGGCGGCGTGAGCGCGGCCCCCAGCCCGCGCGAGCGCAGGAAGCCATCCTCGACGCGCAGCACGCGGGCGCCGGCCGGGGCAGGGGCGGCGCCCCAGATCAGGCTCGGGCGGTCAGGCGCGGGATTTGGCGCGAAGCGCAGCCGCTTCCAGCGGCCGAAAAAGCCTTGCAGATGCGGGCGTTTCCAGGCGCGCATGTGATGCGCGACATACCCGTGGCGATCTTCACGCCACGCACGCACCTGTGCCTCGAGGTGGTCGAAGGCCTGCTCATAGCTGCACAGCGCATCACGACACGGATCATACCAGTGCGGGTAAAGCAGCATTGCGCCGGCAAAGAGCTGCGCCCGCGTGAGGCGACGCCCTCGGCGCGGATGCGGCTCGAGATCCTGCGTCAAGCCCCATCCCGCATAGAACGGGTGCCCGAATACATGCGGGCGATGGCCGGCAAGAATGGCCTCGAAGCCCATCTGCGACGAGACCGTGTAGACGGCAATCGCGCCTTCGAGCAACTCCCAGGGCGAGACGGGATCTTCCGAGAAGCTGACACCTTCGGTGATGTCAGTAGCGTCGAAATGGCCCGCGCGCGCGCCATGCCGGGATTCGGGATGGGCCTTGATCACGATGCGCGCGCCCGGATGATCGAGCTGCGCCTGAATCAGCATCTCTTGGAAGAGCTGCGCAGGGATTTCTCCACTCAGCCCCCCATGGCGCAGCGAGGCATCCCCTCGCACCTGATCGATCAGCAGCACGTATCCCGGCGGCGGCGGCGGCATGTCAGGGTCATGCCCGCAGTATTTGGAGAGCTGTGCCGCCCGCAGCCGCGCGATGCCCAGACGCGCCCGTTCAATCAGCGCATGGTCATCGAACGGGTGCGTCGCAAGCAGGGTTTCGAGGTCAGAGGGCTGCGTGGGATCGTAATGCACGCCGCGCTCATCGATCAGGAGGCCGAGCGGTGCCTCGCCCGCCACACGTCCTGGAAAGACCGAGCGCAGGAAGGCGTCTTCCAGCCGCAGGATCTTCGCGCCGCTGCGCTCTGCGACCCAAGCTCCGCGGCGCGCACGCGGACTGTGCCCCCAGACCGCCACGCGCCCCTGCGCTCCCGGCCAACCGAGCCTGACCGGCAGCCCGGCCAGCGTCATGATCCGGCGGATCGTGCGCGCTTGGGCCGACCCGCCCAGAAACCCGCCCGAATAGACGTGAGCCGGGCCGGAGGGCAGCGCGCTCACGCGCGGATCACTCGGTGATATTGGCCACAGTCCCGACCGCCGAGAGCGATCCCGTGAGCGCAGCGATCTGGCGCGACCAGAGCGCCGCGGAGGCCTCGGTCACGAAAATGGTGTCGCCATCGCGGATCTTGAAATCGCGCGCATTGAACATGCCGGTCGGCGCGGTCAGATCAAGGACATAGACGAAGCGCTGGTCCGTGACGAACCTGCCGATCCCGAGGATCTCGGTCGCCACGTCCGGGGTCTCGTCGCGGAATATGAATACGCCCGTCGGATCGGCGCGCATCGGGTCCAGCCCGCCCACCATTGCCAGGGCATCGATGGCCGAAATCTGGCGGGTGTCGAACGTCATGCGGTTGGAAGCCCCGGTGGCGCCAAGAACCGAAAAGGCGCGCTGGTCCTCGCGGATCAACACCCGGTCGCCCCCGCGCATGGCGATATCGAGCGACGGGTCCGAAAAGATGTCCTGCAACCAGGCGCTTTCCTGACGATTGCCGCGGGTGATCAACACCTGAGCAGTCTCCAGCGGGATCGCGATCCCGCCTGCGGTCGCAACGACCGAACTCAGCCGATTGGTCGCGCGCGTGACCGGATAGACGCCCTGAGCGTTCACGCCGCCCGTCACCGAGACTGTCGTCCCGTCGCCCGGCGCGCGCGAGACGAGCACCTGCGGGTCGGGCGTCTGCTCATCGAGGGTCCGTGTGAGCATCCGGCGCAGCGCATCAGGCGTATTGCCGGCCGCGCGGACCCGGCCGGCATAGGGAACAAAGATGAACCCGGCATCGTCGACCTGGATCTCCTCGATGATCGCATTGTTCGCCTCGGCAGAGGCGAGCAGACCGTCGGGCACGTTTTCATAGACATTGAGCCGGATCACATCGCCGGGCCTGATGACATCACTGGGCAGGATCGCGCCGGCCTTCAACGCGTGACTGAAGCCCAGCGCGTCAGTGCGGTTGGCCGCTTGCGAGACCCGCTTATTGACCATGATGATATGCGCATCACCTTGGTTCATGACCGAGCCTGCGAAGATTTCGCTTTTGCGCGGCCCGTCACGCGACACTGTACACGATGCCAGTGCGGCAATGGCAAGTGTCAGGGCCAGGGTGCGGCCCTTGGGAAAAGATCTAGCAAACACTGCTCGGGCTCCTTTTCAAAGGACATGCCTCGGATTTTTTTGTGACGTTACAGCGAATGCGTGAATTGGCCAAGCGTTGAAATGGGTTAACCGCTACCGAACCACGCGCAACTGTTGCCTTGGTGCCGCGTTACCCTCGAGCAGCGCAGTATAGGGATCAGTCGGCGAGAGCATCATGTCCACCAAATGACGCATGAGTTGGCGCCGCCCCCGCAAGGAGTAGTAGCCCCCCGGGATCTGCGAGGTTTCCAGCAGGAAATGGCGGAAATCGCGGTAGGCGCGGGCATCCGGGCGCTGTGGATTGGCGAAAAACTCGGCGATCGGCTGGCCGGAGACGAATTCGGGCTTGCCATAGACCGCGCGTCCGAAAGCGCGCAGCGGCATGCCGCGCCAGAGCGCCTGCTGCCCGGCCGTCGAATTGACGGTCACAGCCGAGCGTGCATGGTTCAGAAGGGCCGCCAGCTTGCCGCCACGCAGATAGTGCACTCGTCCGGTCAGCCCGTGCTGCCGGATCAGCGCGTCAAGGGTCTCGCGCAGCGGAGCGCGCTCGTCATCGAGCGGATGGGCCTTGAAGACGAGATGATGGTGGCGCGGCGCACCTTTTGCAAAACCCTCGACCAGCATCACCATGAACTCGGTCTGCGAGGCGAAGGGACCATGGGCGCGGAAACTGCTGTCATGTTCCAGTTGCAGGAGCACCACATGATACGGATAGCCGCCGTTGCGGATGCGCCAGCTTGCGACATGGCGCTGCAGCGCGTGGCATGGCATGAGCGCGAGCCGGCGTAGATAGAGGCGGAATTCCTGCGCGACGCTTAGATCGCGATGCGGTCGGAAGTTCGGGTAGTGCCCGTTCAGTGCGAGCACACAGAAATGATAAAGGGCGCCGTAGAAGACGTGCTGGCGCATGTCGCCCCAATGCGCCGGCGGGTCGGGGAGTTCGAGATCACATGTCGCGAGCGCCTGACGCATCTGGTCGAGCGACAGGCGCATCAGTTCGGAATTGCCGTTCGACCCGCCGCGCTCATAGGTGATCCAGTAGGGGCGCAGATAGCCCTCCTCGAACACATGGATCGCAAGCCCGAGGTGGCGTGCGATGGCAATGGCTTCGGCATGGATGGGGCGCACATCACCATAAAGGGCGATGTCCGTGATCGCGTGGCGGTGGAGGATGTCGCGCAACGTGTCGCCCCAGTGCTCGCGCGGGGCTCTGAAGGGGATATAGGTGGCGCGGTCATGCCAGAAGAACGCATCGCCCCGATTGAAGCCAACCCGCCAGACCTTGGCCCCCGCGGTCCGCAGCATCCGACCCAGCCGGCTGAAGAAAGGGCCATGCGGCCCCTGAAGGAGCAGGAAGCGGCGCGGCGTCCCGATACTCTGTGTCACAACCCGTGCCTTCGGTTACTCTATTCCCGATAGTGTGGGGGGAATCATTTCATGAATGGTAAACAAACGGTCGCCTGCCCCCATTACAAACACTACCCTGCGCCGATGGCAAGCTTGCCAAGCGTATCGCCGCGCGTTACCTGCGGACGATCAAAGCTGGAGGAAGGGCCGCATGTTCACGGGCATCATCACCGATATCGGCGTGATCCGGACGCTCAGCCAGGAGGGCGATCTGCGCGCACGCATCGCAACCAAGTATGACACGGCGCGCATCGATCTGGGCGCCTCGATCGCGTCCGATGGAGTCTGCCTGACCGTGGTGGCGCTGGGGCCGGACTGGTATCAAGTCCAGGCTTCGGCCGAGACTGTGAGCAAGACCAATCTCGGCGACTGGGTCGTGGGGCGGCGCGTCAATCTTGAACGCGCGCTGAAGCTCGGCGACGAATTGGGTGGGCATATCGTCTCGGGTCATGTCGATGGCGTGGCCGAGGTGATCAGTCTGCGCGAGGAGGGGGCGAGCACGCGCTTTCGCTTCCGTGCGCCGACAGCACTTGCGGGATTCATCGCGCCCAAGGGGTCGGTCGCGCTCAATGGCACATCGCTCACTGTGAACGAGGTGGAGGGGGCCGAGTTCGGCGTGAACCTGATCCCGCACACCAAGGAGGTCACGACCTGGGGCGATCTGCATGAAGGCGACCGGGTCAATCTCGAGATCGACACGCTGGCACGTTATGTGGCGCGCCTGCGCGACTGGGACCGCCAGACCCGCGCCGCGTGATGGACAGGGCGGCTCCAAGGGCGTAACCTCAAGCTTTGGGGTGATGCGCAATGTCGGGTGACTGGGACGAGACGAGCATGAGCGACAGCACGGCCGCCCGCCGCGCGGCAGAGGCGCTGATCGTCGATGTGGCAGGCTTCGAGGGGCCGCTCGATCTGTTGCTGGCGCTTTCGCGCAGCCAGAAAGTCGATCTGCGCCGCATCTCGGTGCTGCATCTGGCCGAGCAATATCTGGCCTTCATCGAGGAAGCCCGCGCGCTGAGGATTGAACTGGCCGCCGATTACCTCGTGATGGCCGCCTGGCTCGCCTATCTCAAGTCACGCCTGCTGCTGCCGCCCGATCCCCAGGATGAGGGACCTTCGGGTGCCGAACTGGCCGCGCATCTGGCCTTCCAGCTCGAACGTTTGCAGGCCATGCGCAAGGTCGCGGCGCGGCTGATGGGGCGTGATCTGAAGGGGCGTGATGTCTTCGTGCGTGGCGCGCCCACACCGCTCGCGCTCAAGCGCAAGGTCGATTATCAGGCCAGTCTCATTGACCTCATGCGCGCCTATGCCCGGCTGCGCACGCGCGATGAATTCCGCCCCTATGCCTTCGACCGCTCTGATATCTACCCCTACGAGGCCGCCCTCGAGCGCCTGTCACAACTGATCCCGGCCGCAACCGACTGGACAAGCCTGCAGAGCTACCTGCCCGAGGGCTGGCGCGGCGCGCCCGGGCGGCGGCGCTCTGCCATGGCATCGACCTTCGCCGCGACGCTCGAGCTTGCCAAACAGGGCCAGATCGAGTTGCGCCAGAGCGAGAGCTTTGCCCCCTTGCATCTGCGGCGCCGATCAGGGCAATGATCGCGGCATGACGTCCCACAACCCTGAAGAGACCCCTGCGCTTTTCGATCCGCCCCCGCTGCCCGAGCAGGAGCGGATGATCGAGGCGATCCTCTTCGCCTCCGCCGCCCCCTTGTCGCTGAAGCAAATCACCGAGCGCTTGCCACAGGGGTGCGATCCGGCCGAGGCCCTGGCGCATCTGCGCGCGCGTTATTCCGGGCGCGGGGTGAATCTCGTGCGGGTGGGCGATGCCTATGCGCTGCGGACGGCGCCAGATCTCGGCTGGCTCCTGCAGAGCGAGAGGGTCGAGACGCGCAAACTCTCCCGCGCGGCGATCGAGACCCTTGCGATCATTGCCTATCACCAGCCCGTCACCCGCGCCGAGATCGAGGAAATCCGCGGCGTCGCGGTCTCGCGCGGGACGATCGATCAGTTGCTGGAGTTGGAGTGGATCCGCCTTGGCCGGCGCCGGATGACCCCGGGCCGGCCCGTGACCTTTGTCGTAACCGAGGAATTCCTCGACCATTTCGGTCTAGAGAGCGCGCGCGACCTGCCGGGCCTCAAGGAATTGCGCGAGGCCGGGCTTCTGGAGTCGCGCCCACCCCCGGGCCAACTGCTCGCCCCCGATGAAGAGGCCGAATTCGCCGCCCAGACCGGCCAGTCCGAACTGTTCGAGGATTGAGCGCGCTTTCCCGCCCCGCTGTTGCTAGCCAAGGCCTTCTGCCGCGCCTGCAACCGCCTGTCCCCGCGTGGCATCCTGCCGCGCAGCGCCCGCGACGGGTGCCGGAGGCACCTTGAGCGGGCGCTTCTTTCCTGACGGTCCACTGCCTCAGTCAGCGCCGCCCAGTGACAGGATCTGCAGATCCGCCACATTTGTCCCGGTCCCGCCCGTGATCAACAGATCGCCCGAGAGCGTGAGCGCCATGTGGCTGTCATTCTCGGCCAGCAGCGCGTCTGCGTCACCGCCCATGGCGCGCAGGCGCGCAAGTGTGCCGCCATCGACCACGGCGCCGGCCGCGTCCGTGGGCCCATCGCGCCCATCCGTGCCTGCCGAGAGAAACCGCCACGCCACGCCGGGCGCTGCCTCCTCGAACGCCATTGCCACGCGCAGCGCAAGCTCCTGATTGCGCCCGCCGCGCCCGCGCCCGCGCAAGTTTACCGTCGTCTCGCCCCCGAAGAGCCCCAGCTGGGGCCCTCCCGCGCGTGCAACGCGCGCGATCCGCGCCGCGGCTTCCGCCACATCCCCTGTCAGCGCATCCTCTACGATCTCGGCCTCGGGACGCGCGTGGACCATCGCCTCGAGCGCGATCCGGTTCGACCCGATCAGCCGGTTCTCGGCCTCGGGCAGCGCGCCTGCCGTGTCATCATCGCTCAGCCGCGCGCGCGCGGCCT
>SLKB01000101.1 GCA_007134805.1 Paracoccaceae bacterium | reverse complement strand
GAACCGGCGCGGTCGATCGCGCGCAGAATCGCCCATTGCAATGCAGTGACGGATCCCGGTGCGCGGTCGGAATACGCCTCGCGCACAAGCCGCTCGATCAAGAGCGCGGTCGCCAGATCGCTGCGATTCCTTTCGACCATCCTGACCCGTTTGGTTTTCGATTTTCTTGAACTGCGCCGAAATGAATTGCAAGTCATTGCTGACAGCAATCTTTCTGCGCAACTCAGGCGTTTGTTTGGCATGATTGAGTACATCCTGCCTTGTGTGAGTGCGCGATTTCGCCTTAGGTTTGTCCGATCGCACTATCCATTTGGTGCTGCGCGCGATCTCGTCGCCGGATCTTTGAGGATGACATGGCTGATATTCTTGCCGAGACCGCGCAACTTGCTGAAATTGCTGATCTGACCCAGACCGTCGTCATCCGGTTCACCCCGGCCACTGGGGCCATATGGTGCAGCGAGACGGCACAGGCGATCCTTTCCCATCCCGCGGCATCTCTGGCGCAGGATTGGTCCGGCGATCTGGCGCTGGTCTCTGACGGGGATCGCAAGGCCGTGGCGCAGGCCCGCGCGGGCGAGGGAAAAGAGCGCCTGTTGTTCCGGATGATGCGCGGCGAGGGCACGATCGTCTCGATCGACGCGACCTTTCGCCTGGTCGCCGGGACTGGCAGGGCCGAGACAGCTGTTATCGCAATCCTGAGGGATGTCACACCCTATGCGCTGCCGGATAGCGACCTTGCCATCTTCGATGTGCTCAGCCGCGAAGCACGCTTCATTCAATGCCTGAAGACCAATACCGTGCGCTTCGGGACTGGTCTGAATCATGTCTATGGCATCAAGCTGAAAGGAACCTATCCGACGCCCTCGCCCTATATCGACCGGATCCATCCTGATGATCGGGGGCGGGTCCATCATTGCCTCTCCCTACTGGCCAAAAACAGCGTGAAATGGGGCGAGGTGGAATACCGGCTGCGGCGGGGCGATGGCAGCTATGCTGTCGTGCGTGAGCGGTGCCATATCGAGCGTGACAGCGCCATGGCTGTGCAGCGCGTCCATTCCTCGGTCACGGATATCTCGGACGTTCATGATGAGCGGCAGCGTCGCGAGCTGGTGGCCCGGGCTTCCGGCCTCGTGATCATCGACTTTGACCCAAAGAGCAACCGCATGCAGTTCAGCGGCGCATTCAAGGAGCGTCTGGGCTACAGCGTCGGAGAAACCCCCGCGACATTGCAGGCCTATCTCGATCTGGTGCACCCGAATGACCGCCCCGGGCTTGACGACGCCATCGACGCGATGCGTGCTGGCAAGATCTGGACCGATCCACTTGAGCTGAATTACCGTCTGCGCCGCCAGGACGGAAGCTACGCTCACGTTCTGGACCGTTCGCTCACGATCACTGGGGCCGATGGCGGCGCGCGGGGTTTCATCGCAGTGCTGACAGATGTCTCTTTGCTGCTGCGCGAGCAGGAAGACCTGCGCAGCAGCAACGAGCGGCTCAGGGCGCTTGCCGATCTGTCAGGGCAGGTCGTGTTCGAAGTGAAGCTCGCGGACGGGAAAGTGCGTTGGAGCGGCGCGGTCGAAGAGCAGTTCGGCTTTGCGCCCGACGCAATGCCGGCAGATCCGATCGCGATCCTCGACGCGCTTCACCCGGACGACCGCAAGATGCACGAGGACTGGTTCGACAAGCTCGACCGCGGCGAGGCCTGGACCCAACCGCTGGAGCTTTCGTTCAGGACACGGCACCGGGACGGACGGCATCTGCATTTCATCGCACGCTCGGTCTGCGTGCTCGACCGGACGGGTCGGCCTGAAAGTCTGCTGGCGTTTCTCAACAATGCGACAGCGTTCCTGCAGAAACAGGACCAGCTTCTCGCGATGACCGAGATCGCCTCGGACGCGGCCTATGAATATTATCATTATGAGGGCAAGGTGGTGTTCAACCACGGGTTTGACACCTGTTTCGGCCACAAGCTGGCCGGCGCGCACCCGCTGCCGTTTCCGTGGCACAGATATGTTCATCCCGAGGATCTCGACCGGCTTCAGGGCACGTTCATGGCTTTCATCGAAAGCGATCAGCCGCGCTTCAGCTGCGAATATCGGCTGCGGCGCGGTGACGATCGCTGGGCGATTGTCAGCCAGAATTCTGCGGCCCTGCGCGATGAGGAGGGGCGTCCGATCCTGATCATCGGAACGATCGATGATGTGACCGAGTATCGGCGGGCAGAGGCGCGCCTGAGCGACGCCGTCGAGGCGCTCGACAGCGGCTTTGCTCTCTACGACGACGAGCAGCGGCTTGTCCTGCACAATCGCCGCTTCGTCTTGATGAACTCCGGGATCGCTGATCTCATCAAGCCAGGTGTGCGGCGCGATGATCTGCTACGCGGGCTCATCGACAGAAACCTTCTGATGGTCCCCGAAAAGGCGAGCCTTTCGCAGACCCAGCGCGGCGCGACCCCGATCAATGCGGAAATCACTCAGGCCAACGGCTTGATCTACAATATCCGGTTCAACAAGACCAAGAGCGGAGACTGGGTCTCGTTGGTCACTGACGTGACGGGTGTCGTGCAGGATCAGCAGAAACTGCGCGCGATGACCGATGTTTCGGCCGACGCGATGTTCGAATACAATGTCGCGAAGGGCACGATCGTCTTCGATGCCGGGTTCAAGATGCATTTCGGGTACGACTTTCATGGCGCCTACACGGTCCCCTCGCCATGGGAGTCCACCGTGCATCCGGATGATTACGCTCGTGTCAGGGAAATGCGCGATGAGTTCATCGCGAGCCGCCGGGTCCGTTTCGATGTCGAGTTCCGCATGCAGCGCTCGGATGGCAGCTGGGCGTATGTGGCCGAGCGTGCCGTGGCACTCAGAGACGATAATGGCACGGCCCTGAGCATCCTCGGCGCGGTCGCGGATCTGACAGAACAGCGGATGCTCGAAGACAAGCTGCATGCGGCTCAGAAGATGGAATCCATCGGCCGCATCTCAGGGGGCATTGCGCATGATTTCAACAATCTGCTTGCGGTGATCATGGGCAACGCCGAATTGTTGACGCTGGCGACGGACGACCCGTCGCTGCGCCAGTCCATCGACGAGATCGTGGATGCCAGCAAACGTGGCGCCGAGCTCACGCGCCGTCTGCTGAGCTTTGCGCGCCGCTCGCGTCTGGCGCCCGAACGGCTTGATCCGAACGAGTTGGT
>SLKB01000014.1 GCA_007134805.1 Paracoccaceae bacterium | reverse complement strand
TTTACTGTGGCGGACCTGCTGTCTGATCCACCTTTTTCCCGGATCGACCTGTTGTCGTGCCGCAATGTGCTGATCTATCTGGAAGCCGAGGCGCAGCGCCGCGTGATCGCGCTGTGCTGCTTTGCGCTGCGGCAAGGGGGCCTGCTACTGCTGGGCTCTGCCGAGGCGCCGGGCGCGGCGCAGGGCCGTTTCGAGCTTGCCGACAAGGCGGCCCGGCTCTGGCGCCGTGTCGGGCAAAGCCGCCCCGAAGACCTGCATTTCATGCCCGGCACGCGGAGCGGCAAGCCGCATGAGACGCCTCCCCTGACAAACCGGCCGACAGCGCTTGCAGAACTGTGCCGGCGGATCGTGCTCGAGAACTATGCGCCTGCGGCCATTCTCATGACCCGCCAACTGGAGTGTCTGTATCTTCTGGGCCCGACCCAACGCTATCTGAAGGTTGCAGAAGGCCATCCTGCCCCGGGCTTTCTGGGCATGCTGCCCCGGACCTTGCGCGAGAAGTTTCGCGACGCGGCCGCCGTCTGCGATGCCTCGAACCCGCTTGTGCTCATTCCCGGCGCGCATTCGCCCCAAGAGGGAAGGTTCAACATTGAATTGCGTGCCGTCACGGCCGGTGCCGAGCAGTATTTGCTGGCCTGTTTCGTGCAGGCCCCGAGGATCTTTGCGCCGACGCCGTCCGATGAAGCCTCTGCCGATGCAGAGGTCGATGCCACCCGGGTTTTCATGCTGGAAGCCGAGCTGGAGGCCACGCGGGAAGATCTGCGTGATGCCCTGAGCGATCTGGAAAGCGAGGTCGAGGTTCACGCCAGCGACAGTGCCGAGGCACTGTCGGTCAATGAGGAGTTCCAGTCCACCAACGAGGAACTGCTTGCCTCGAAAGAAGAATTGCAGGCGCTGAACGAGGAACTGACCGCCCTGAACGGCCAGTTGCAGGAAACGCTCGAACGTTACAGGACAACGGCCAACGACCTGCAGAACGTGCTCTACAGCACCGATGTGGCGACACTGTTTCTGGACCTTGATCTGAACATCCGGTTCTTCACGCCGGCGGCACGCGCAGTGTTTCGCGTGATCGCCACCGATATCGGCCGGCCGCTGGCCGATCTGGCCGCGATTTCCAGCGACGAGCATCTCGCCGCCGACGCGGCTTCCGTGCTGACGTCTTCGGGACCGATCGAGCGCGAGATCTCGGGCCTGGACGGTGTCTGGTACCTGCGCCGTATCCAGCCCTACCGCGCCGACGGCGGGCGCGTCGAAGGGGTGGTGATCACCTTCATCGACATCACCGAGCGCAAGCGCACGCATGCCGCCCTCGTCGCCGCCAAGCGCGAGGCGGATCGCGCGACTGTCGCCAAGTCACGGTTTCTGGCCGCCGCGAGCCATGATCTGCGCCAGCCCTTGCAGTCGCTTGCGCTGCTCCATGGAATGATGACACGCGACCGGCGCAACGGTGAGGCGTTGCGGCTTTCAAACCTGATGGACCGGACGCTCAATTCGATGACCGAAATGCTGGATTCGCTTCTCGACGTGAACCGAATCGAATCCGGCATCGTCCGCCCCGAGTTGCGGGCCGTCGCCATCGCCCCCCTGATGGCGCGTATTGGCGAGGAATTTGCCCCCCAATGCGAACAGAAGGGGCTGAAGCTGCGGGTGGTGCGCTGCAAGGCCTGGGTGCGGACCGATCCGCGGCTGCTTGAGCAGATGCTGCGAAACCTGCTGTCCAACGCGCTGAAATACACCGCGAAGGGCGGCATCCTGATGGGCTGCCGCGTCAATGGCGATCGCCTGACGATTCAGGTCCGCGACAGCGGCATCGGTGTCGCGCAGGCCGAGCAAGGGAAAATCTTCGACGCCTATCACCAGGCCGAAAAGGCGGACTTCCTCGCCGGTCGGGGGCTCGGGCTGGGGTTATCGATCGTTCAGCGGCTTGCGGACTTGCTGGACCATCCGGTTACTGTCCGCTCGGCACCTGACAAGGGGTCGACCTTCATGGTCACCCTGCCCGTCGTCGCGGCACAGGACGTGGGCCCGACCGAAACCCCGCCCGCGCAGGCGGATGCGACCCGGCGGACCGGAACCATCCTGCTGGTCGAGGACGAGGACGACCTGCGCCAGCTTCTGGTTGAACTGCTGGAAAGCGCTGGCCACAGCGTCATCGCGGCGGCCAACGCGCATGATGCCCTCGCTTTCGCCGCCGGCACCATGGATCCACCCGACCTGCTGCTGACGGATTTCGATCTTCCAGGCAGCACCTCGGGCCTGTTGCTGGCGCAGGACCTGCCCGATGTGCTGAGCTGCCATGTCCCGACAATCATCCTGACCGGCGACATCACGACCGAGACGATGCGGCACATCGCGGCAACGCCCTTCGATCAGATATCCAAGCCCGTCCCGCCCGAGGTGCTGCTGGACCGGATATCAACCCTGCTGCATGGCTCCGACAGTGCAGCCCAGGCAGAGCCAACCGCCAGATCGGTTGCGACGGACCAGACGACGCTGCATGTGGTGGACGATGATCCGATGGTGTGCGAGACCACGCGCCGACTGTTCGAGGCCGAAGGCTGGAATGTCGCGACCCATCGCTCTGCCGAGGACTTCCTCGCCGGACCGCGTCCGGGCGCCGGCGCCTGTCTGGTCGTCGATGGCCTGCTGCCCGGCATGAGCGGTGTGGAGCTTCTCAAAGCATTGCGCGCAGAAAACTCGGCCCTGCCCGCGGTCATACTGACTGGTCACGGCGACATCTCCATGGCCGTGAGTGCGATGAAGGCGGGCGCGGTGGATCTGATCGAGAAACCGGCGAGTGCGGCGGACCTCCTCGCCAGCGTCGCCCATGCCGTCGCGCGCGCGACCGACGAGCGTGCCCGCAACAGCGCGCGGCGCGCAGCGCAGAAGGCGTTCGCTGATCTGACCCCCCGCGAACGCGATGTTCTGAGCAAGGTGCTGGAGGGCGCCCCGAACAAGATCATCGCTGCCGATCTGGGGATCAATCAGCGCACGGTCGAAAATCACCGGGCGTCGGTCATGCGCAAGACCGGTGCCGCCTCGCTGCCAGAACTCGTGCGCATGGCAATCGCAGCCGGGCCGCCCGTGGCGGCATAGCAGGCCCGGGCACAAGGCCGCAGCGGCAGAGCCGGGCCACATCTGTGCACCACAGCGCGATCCGCATTCCCGGATGCTGCTTGCGGACGGCTTTTGCCAGAGC
>SLKB01000217.1 GCA_007134805.1 Paracoccaceae bacterium | reverse complement strand
GCGCAGACCACCCACAATGGTGGGTGCTGGCCAGCGACCTCGCGTCCCCTCAGTTGAGCCGCGCGACCACGTAATCGGCGAGATCCGATAGCATTCGCCGCACAGGCACGTCCGGGACAGCCTGCAAGGCGGCCTTGGCCGCCCCTGCCCAGCGCAGGGCCTCGGTGCGCGTGCTCTGCAATGTCCCATGGCGTGCGATCAGGTACAGGGCGTGGTCGAGATCATCCGGGGCCTGTTTGCCCTGCCCGATCGTGCGGATCCAGAAGGCGCGCTCCTCGGCATCAGCCTGAGCCACGGCGCGAATCACGGGCAGTGTGACCTTCCCTTCCCGGAAGTCGTCGCCTATGTTCTTGCCGATCCCCGCGCCGGCCCCACCGTAGTCGAGATAATCGTCGACGATCTGGAACGCGACGCCCAGCGCATCGCCATAGACGCGCAGCGCCTCGACATGGTCTTCCGGCGCCCCGCTAAGCACCGCGCCCGCCTCTGTCGCTGCCGCGAAGAGCGCCGCCGTCTTGCCGCGGATCACGCGCAGGTATTGTTCTTCGGTGGTTGCGATATTCTGCGCCGTCGTCAGTTGCAGAACCTCGCCCTCTGCGATCGTGGCGGAGGCATTCGCGAGGATATCGAGCACCCGCATCGAGCCGCATTCCACCATCAACTGGAATGCCCGTGCGAACAGGTAATCGCCCACCAGTACCGACGACTTGTTGTCCCAAAGCAGGTTCGCCGTCGCCCGCCCGCGCCGCTGCCTGCTTTCATCGACAACATCATCGTGCAATAGCGTCGCAGTATGGATAAATTCAACCGTAGCGGCGAGATGATGATGAAACTCGCCCTGATACCTGCACAAACGCGATGTCGCGAGCACGAGCATTGGCCGGATCCGCTTGCCTCCTGCCTCGATCAGATGCGCCGTCACTTCGGGAATACGCGGCGCATGCTCCGATGCCATGCGGGCACGGATCAACTGGTTGACCGCCGCGAGGTCGTCTGCCAGCAACTCCGCCAATTGTTCATGCGGCGCCTCGGCCGCGATATCCTGGGTCATATGTGTCATCGCGTCTCGTCTCGACAAATGGTCTGAGAGGGAAATAGAGTGTTTGTATGAAAGAGCTACTGCGCACGACCGATCCGACGATCATTCCGTTTGCCACCGCCCTCCTCCAAGGGGAAGGTATAGAGGTGTTTGACATCGACGTCCATATGCACACGCTGGAATCGACCTTGGGCATGATGCCGCGCCGGCTGATGGTCCGGCGCGAGGATCACTTCATGGCCGTGTCGATCCTGCGGGACAATGGTGTGCCCTTGCATGGCTGACACGCCCTGCGACGGGCTCACGCAGGATGCGTTCCTCGGCGGTCGGGTCATGGCCTGGCAGCCGCGACAGGGTTATCGGGCAGCGACGGATCCCGTGTTCCTCGCCGCAAGCGTCCCTGCACGGCCGGGACAGTCGATTCTGGACCTCGGCTGCGGGGCGGGCGTGGCAAGCCTCTGCCTTGCCGCGCGCGTGCCGAAGTTGCAGATTGAAGGCGTCGAGATCCAGCCTGAATACGCAGAACTCGCGCGGCGTAATGCCGCGCAGAACGCAGCCGCCTTGCATGTGGTCGAGGCGGATCTTGAAGCGCTGCCCGCTGATTTGCGGGTGCGCTGTTTCGATCATGTGATCGCCAACCCGCCCTATTTCTCGCCCCATGATCCCGCCGCGCAGGACGGAGGCCGCGACCGCGCGCAGCGCGAGGCCACGCCGCTCGCGGTCTGGGTCGATGTGGCGCTGCGCCGGGCATGTGATGGCGGGTATGTGAGCTTCATCCATCTTGCCGAGCGGCTGCCGGACTTGCTTGCAGTCCTCAACGGCCGCGCCTCCTGCATGGTCCTGCCGCTGGCCGCGCGCGCCAGCCGACCGGCGCGCCGGGTGATTGTGCAGGCGCGCAAGGGCGGGCGGACACCCTTCATCTTGCTGCCGCCACTGGTTATCCATGAGGGCGCTGCGCATCCCGGCGATGGCGAGCATTTCACGCCCGTTGTTCGCGCGTTGATGCGCGCGGGCGCAAGCCTCGACCTGCGGGCGATGGCGCGCGGATAAGCGCTTGCCCTGCGCGCAGCCGCATTGCATAGACACCCCATGGCGCGCCAGCTCGATTACCTCACGATCCGCGAGATCTTTGGCCGGTTCCACACGGCCAATCCCGAACCAGAGGGCGAGTTGAACCACGTCAACGCCTACACGCTCGTTGTCGCCGTAGCGCTTTCTGCACAAGCGACAGATGTCGGCGTGAACAAGGCGACCGCCCCGCTGTTCGCGATTGCCGACACACCACAGAAGATGCTGGCGCTGGGCGAGGAAGGCGTGATCGCCCATATCAAGACGATCGGGCTCTACCGCAACAAGGCGCGCAACGTCATAAAGCTCAGCCAGATCCTGGTCGAGCAATATGGCGGCGAAGTGCCGTCGTCCCGGGCAGCCCTGCAGGCACTGCCCGGTGTGGGGCGCAAGACCGCGAATGTCGTGCTCAACATGTGGTGGCGCCTGCCTGCACAGGCCGTGGACACGCATATCTTCCGCGTGGGCAACCGCACCGGGATCTGCCCCGGCCGTGATGTTGTCGCTGTCGAGCGAGCCATCGAGGACCATGTGCCCGCCGAATACCAGCTTCACGCGCATCACTGGCTGATCCTGCATGGCCGCTACATCTGTCGTGCGCGCAAGCCCGCCTGCCCGACCTGTCTGATCCGGGATCTGTGCCAATTCGAGGACAAGACTCTATGAAACGTTACCAGATTGCCGGGATCGGCAATGCGATTGTCGATGTGATCGCCCGGGTCGAGGACCGGTTCCTTGATCGCATGAGCATACAGAAAGGCATCATGCAACTGATCGAGCGCGACCGCGCCGAGAGGCTTTACGCGGAGATGCGCGCGCGCGAGCAAGCCTCTGGCGGATCGGTGGCCAATACACTCGCCGGCGCTGCCCGGCTGGGGTTGCGCGCGGCCTTCGTTGGGCGGGTCAATGACGATGCGCTGGGGCGGTTCTATGCGAACGACGCGCGCGCCATGGACCTCGACTATGTCAATGCGCCTGTGGCGGGGGGCGAATTGCCGTCCTCGCGCTGCATGATCTTCGTCACGCCGGATGGCGAGCGCTCGATGAACACTTATCTCGGAATCTCGGCAGAGCTTGGCCCCGAGGACGTGGATGCCGAGGTCATGGCCGGCAGCGAGATCGTCTTCCTCGAGGGCTATCTCTTCGACAAGGACAAGGGGAAGGCAGCCTTCCTGAAGGCCGCGCGCGCCTGTCGCGGCGCCGGGGGGCGCGCGGGCATCGCGCTGTCCGATCCGTTCTGCGTCGATCGCCACCGCGCAGATTTCCGGGCGCTTGTGGCATATGACATGGATTATGTGATCGGAAACGAGCGCGAGTGGATGTCGCTCTATCAGGCGAATGACCTCGATGATGCGCTTGCACAGGCCGCGCGCGACTGCCCGCTAGTGATCTGCACGCGCTCGGACCGGCCCGTCCAGATCATCGCGGACGGGCGGACCCATGAGATCCCGGTGCGCGCCGTGACCCCGGTCGATGCCACGGGCGCGGGCGACCAGTTCGCAGCCGGGTTTCTGTTCGGGCTGGCGACGGGCTGCGATCTTGAGACATCGGGGCGCATGGGGGTTCTTGCCGCCACCGAAGTGATCGGCCATCTGGGCGCCCGGCCCCGCGCCGATCTGCACCGTGTCTTCGCGCGCGAGGGACTTGTTGCGGCCTGATTCCGGCTTGCGCAGAGCCCGGCCCTCCGGCACGGTCTTGCAAACCCTTTTCGATCGGAGGTCTTTCATGTTTCGTCCTGCTCTCGCCCTCGCGCTTTCCCTTGCAATCGTGCCCCCTGCGGCTGCGGATCCCTTCATTGATGCGATGGAAACCGCGCTCGAGGCTTACCGCGACGGCGATCTGCAATATGCCGAGGATGAGCTTGCCCGCGCCCAGCGTCTGCTAGCCGAGATGAAGGCCGAGGGGCTCGCAGGTTTCCTGCCCGAAGCCCCCGAAGGCTGGATGCGAGAGGTCGATACCGAGGGCGGCCAGTTTCTTGGCTTCATGGGCGGGGGCACCATGGCGAAAGCCGAGTATCGCGGCGACGGCGAGAGTTTTGAAATCTCTCTGATGGCCGACAATCCGATGGTCGCGCAGCTCGGCATGATGCTCGGAAATTCCGCGATCATCAGCCAGATGGGTGGCGAGGTCGAGCGCATCAACCGCGTGCGCTTCCTGCGCGAGGACCGGAGCTTCAAGGGAATTGTCGGCAACCAGATCCTCGTGCAGGCCGAGGGGACAGATCCCGAGATCATGCGTCAGCTGCTCGAAGCCATGGATTTCGCGGGCATGGAACGTTTCGGCAACTGAGGCCCCTGCACTCTTGCAAGGCCCAGGACGCTCGCCCATATCTGCGGGCGAAAGACATCACTGATGGAGTGCGCGACAGATGACCGGATACGCCAAGACAGCGATGCTGATGGCCGCGATGACGGCGCTTTTCATGGGCATCGGCTATCTCCTCGGTGGGGGAGCAGGGCTGATCCTGGCGCTGGCGCTGGCCGCGGGCATGAACGCCTATTCCTACTGGAATTCCGACAAGGCCGTGCTTCGGATGCACAACGCGCAGGAATGCAACAGCCAGGTCCATCCCGACCTGCAGCGCATGGTGCACCGGCTCGCCGATGACGCGGGCATGCCGCATCCACGGGTCTATGTGATCGACGAGGACCAGCCCAACGCGTTCGCGACGGGCCGAAACCCGGAGAATGCCGGTGTGGCGGCGACGACCGGGCTCTTGAGGCGCATGTCACGCGAGGAGGTTGCGGCGGTCATGGCTCATGAGCTTGCGCATATCCGCAATTACGACACGTTGATCATGACAGTGACCGCAACCTTTGCGGGCGCGATCTCGATGCTTGCGAATTTTGCGATGTTCTTCCGCGGCGGGCGCAATGGAGGGGGAAACGTGATTGCAGTGATTCTGGTGATGATCCTCGCGCCCCTCGCCGCGGCGGTAGTTCAGATGGCAATTTCACGGTCGCGCGAATACGAGGCCGACCGCGTGGGCGCCGAGATCTGCGGCAACCCGCTCTGGCTTGCGGCGGCGCTGGAGAAGATCCAGGGGTTCGCCTCGCGCATCGACTTCGATCGCGCCGAACGGAACCCGCAGACTGCACATATGTTCATCATCAACCCGCTGCATGTCCACAAGCGCGACAAGCTGTTCTCGACCCATCCGAATACCGAAAACCGGATCGCCGCGCTTGTCCGGCTGGCCGAAAGCTCTGGGCAGGCCGGGGTGAGCCGGGTCCAGAGCGGGCCGTGGAGTTGACCGTGCAATCATGTGCCGGGTCACGCACCCCTCAACTTGTATGGCAAGGGCCATCGGACCAGATACGGCAGAATCGGACGCAACGCGGGTGACTGGTGTGACACGCCGCCTTCTGCCTGCGCGCATCTTGCATGACGGCTCAGAATCCGACCCCGCCGAAACCGTCCCAACTCGGCGTTGACGCAACGACGTCTGCACCGCGACCCGGAGCCCCGAGCACAACAGTCCACCACAATTTCCCGTTTGAATCCTGGTGCCAGCCAACGCCCAGTTCCTGGGCGCGGCGATCGAGGATCACCTGACGCGTCTCTGGCTCGCTCATCCAGGCATTGACCGTCTCGAACTCGTTCTCGAAGGTCTCCGAGATCAGCTCGCCGATCAGCATCCCGTCATAGCCGGCACGCGAGACCCTTTGCATCGGGCTCGACCCGTCCGACCCCCAATGCCATGGCCGCGACTGGAACGACATGTCGCGCGCATGAGTCGCCGCCGCGCTTGCAAGGCGCGAATTCGGGGTGAGTGGTGGAAGCCCGTTCTGCTGACGTAGGCTGTTCAGCCCATCCTGCATCCGCTGGCGCACCCGTGGCGCGTCAACTGGACTGATCCGATAGACGGTCTGCAGCGGGCGCCCATCCGCGCCAAGTTGAACTTGCGGAGCAGGCGGGGCGGCGCATGCTGCGAGCCCCAATACAAGAATCAGTTTCAAACCCAGAGCCCGGAGCATCATGTCTTTCCCTTCTAATATCGAGGCTGGATAGCGACTCGGGGCGGGTCTTTCAAACAGAACCGGCATTGCTGCGCGTTGAACTCTCTGAACCCGTTGTTTTAGGCACACATGATTGCGTTTTCTGGCGTCCTGTGCCGCCTGTCGGGTCGGTCGCGGAGCGCATGTGGCAAAAGTGTTGCGAATTTGACGCCGAAGCCGTTCTCTTCACGACCACGTGGCAACAAGGCGTTGCAAGAAGATCAGGTTCATGGTTCAGACGGGGTACGACATTTCGTCTTGGAGCCGGCGTTTGAACCTTGCGTCCCGGCACTTACTGGAGGTTGACATGAAGAAAATCGCACTCGCCGCTGCTCTGTCGGTTGCCGCTACGTCGGCGTTCGCTGGCAGCCACACCAGCAAAATGAGCAAAATCTCGGAGCCGGTCATCGAGCCCGCAGTGGTTGTCGAAGAGACCCGCGCCGGTTCGGGCGGCCTGATCGTTCCGATCATGCTTCTGCTCGTCGTCGCTGCAGCAGTTGCTTCGCGCTAAACGCAGCCGACGTCACAGACATGAAAATGGCGGGCTCTGCCCGCCATTCTCTTATGCTCCAGCCTGCTGAGAATCAGGTCCGGGTCCAGCCGGCAAGATTGTTGTCGATGACCTGCATCAGCGCTTGGATATGCTGATCATCATCATTGAGGCAGGGGATATAGGTGAAGTGTTCACCGCCCGCCTCCTCGAAACTTTCCTTGATCTCTTCATTGATCTCTTCCAGCGTCTCGATGCAATCAGCCGAGAAGGCAGGTGCCACGACTGCGAGCCGCTTGACGCCCTGACGCGCAAGATCGGCGACATGATCGACCGTGTAGGGCCGTAACCATTCCTCGCTGCCAAAGACCGACTGGAAGGTCGTCTGCACGGCATCCTTCTCCCAGCCCAGCGCCTCGCGCAACAGACGCGTCGTCTTCTGGCAGTGGCAATGATAGGGATCACCTTCCAGCAGGTACCGCTTCGGCATGCCGTGATAGGAGGTCACCAGAACCTCGGGCTTTTCGTCCATTGCATCATAGGTTTGGCGCACCGAGGTCGCGAGCGCCTCGATATAGGCGGGGTGGTCGAAATAGGGCGCAACTGTGCGCACGGCCGGCTGCCATTTTTGCTCCATCAAGGCGCGGAAGAACTGATCGCAGGCCGTCGCCGAGGTGGCGCCCGCATAGTGTGGATAAAGCGGAAAAAAGAGGATCTTCTCGCACCCTGCCTTGACCAATTCCTCGACTTTCGACTTGGTCGAGGGATTGCCGTAGCGCATGCAGAAATCGACCATGACATCGCCACCAAAACGGCCCGAGATCGCCTCGGCCAGCTTTGCTGTCTGATCCTTGGTGATCGTCATCAGCGGACTTTCGCCCTTGTCATGGTTCCAGATCGACTTGTAGTTCGCACCCGAGGTGAAGGGGCGCTTGGTCAGGATGATCAATTGCAGCAGCGGCTGCCATTTCCAGGCGGGATAATCGATCACCCGCTTGTCGGACAGGAACTCGTTCAAATAGCGGCGCATCGACCAGTAATCGTAATTGTCCGGAGTGCCGAGATTGGCCAGAAGCACCCCGATCCTGGCCCGAGGCACAGGCGGGTGATCCGCCTCGGCATGCGCGAGTCGCCCCTCGCCCGGATGGTCAAGATGCACTGGGCAACCAGCATGGCTTAAGTTTTTTTTCTTTGGCTCTGCATCCAGCATGGCTGTGTCTTTCATTTCTTGACCCTCTGGTAGCATTCCGTTGCCACCGTCACATAACGGGTTTTGCCCCAGAATCAATTGTCGCGGGGGATTTTCACCTGATCAGGCAAGCCCGTCTCCGTGGTATCGAGCGCGTCGGCGAGCCGGGCGGTGGCGGAGCCGGGGCGCAGCGGTTGGGGTTGCGAGGCGTCAGGCGCCCAGCCGGCAAGAAAAATCAGCTCGAAACTGGCCGTGAGGCGCCCCTCCGTATCGGCAGCATTGCTGCGGTAGAGTGCCTCGGCCCGATCAAACAGCGCCCGCGGCGGAATGCTGCGACGCCGTGCCGCAAGCGCGTTTCCCTCGCCCATTGCGCGCAGATCGTGGCATAGCGCGCGAAGAGAGGCGTAGCTCACCCGCTGGCGCAGCGAATCTGCCACAGGCAGCGCAAAGCCTGCGCGTTGCAACAGCCCGCCGATATCGCGGATCTCGGCCATGGGCAGAACCCGCGGGCTGAGCCCGCCTGTCAGTTCGGCCTCTGCCTGAGCAAGCGCTGCCCGCAACTCCTGCAGGCTCCGGCCCCCGGGCATCACAGCCAGAAACAGCCCGTCGGGGCGCAGTGCGCGGCGGGCCTGCACCAACTGGCCGACCGGGTCATTCGCCCAATGCAGCGCCATGGCGTGGATCACGAGATCATGCGCGCCCACCTGCAGATCCAGCACAGGTGTATCGGCGATGCAGCGCGCATCCTCGCGCAACCCCGCCCAACGCCGCGGATGGCCGGTGATGATGATCGGAGCCGTAAAGGTTCTGTTAACCTCCTCCAGCCTTAATGCGATCTCCTTTCGGGCGATCTCGTGCAGGAACATGTCTCCTGTCGCGCGGGCACGGTTCCGTGCAAGGGCGGAGGGGTCGGTCAGGTCTGGCGGGGCGCTGGTCATGATGCAAGGGTATCTAGGCGAGAGGGGCGCAGAATGCAAAACCCGGCACATGACCTCATAGCACTGACCCGGGCGCTGGCGCTGGATGCGCTTCGCGCAATCTACCCGCCGCAATGCCTCACATGCGACGCGCAGGTCGAGGCAGAGGGCAAGCTATGTGCGGCCTGCTGGCCGCAGATGCCGTTCATTTTCCCGCCGTGCTGCGATGGCTGCGGACTGCCGCTGCCTGGCGAAAACCTGGCCGAAACTGCCCTGTGCGACGACTGCCTCACCCTTGCCCGCCCCTGGGAGCAGGGGCGAGCGGCGCTGCTTTATGATGACAAGGCGCGCAAGGTCCTCTTGGGGTTGAAATATCATGACCGGATGGAATATACCCGGCCCGCCGCCCAATGGATGGCCCGACAGGCGCGCGCGATACGGCAGCCCGGGATGCTCGTTGCGCCTATCCCGCTGCACTGGTTGCGGCTCGCCAAGCGGCGGTACAATCAGGCCGTGATGCTCAGCCGCGCGCTCGCACAGGAGCTGCAGCTTGATCACTGCCCCGATCTTCTGGTGCGCCGGCGCTACACAGGCACGCAGGAGGGGCGCAACCGCGCTGGGCGCTTCGAGAATGTGGCCGGCGCCTTCCGCCCGCACCCGCGGCGCGCCCATCTGCTCGAAGGCCGGCATGTCCTGCTCGTCGATGACGTGATGACAGCCGGGGCAACATTTGCAGCTGCCACCGAGGCTTGCCGTGCGCATGGTGCAGCCTCCGTGCGGGTGATTGCGCTCGCACGCGTTGCGCGCAGCGACTGATCCTTTATAGTGGCGACTGCGTTCCGGACCCCTCTCAAGCCAAGGGCCTCTCATGCAATCGGTTGAAATCTATACATCTCCGCTTTGTGGTTTTTGTCACGCAGCGAAACGTTTGCTCACTGCCAAGGGCGCGGGCTTTTCCGAGATCGACGTCTCGCGCGCGCCCGAGCGCAGGGCCGAGATGCGCGCGCGGGCAGGTGGGGCACATACAGTGCCGCAGATCTTCATCGGTGCGCAGCATGTCGGGGGCTGTGACGAGCTCTACGCGCTCGACCGTTCCGGAAAGCTCGATGCATTGCTGAAAGGGTAGCATCATGGCTGTCAGCGCAGCGCTGATCCAGATGACCTCGAGCGACGATCCGGTCGCGAACCTCAAGACGACACGTGCGCTCCTGCGCGAGGCCGCCGATCGCGGCGCGCAGATCGCTCTGACGCCGGAAGTGACGAACTGTATCTCGCTCAGCCGGGCACTGCAGGCGCAGGTGCTGCAACCCGAAGCCGAAGATCTCACTCTTGCCGGCCTTCGGGAAGAAGCCCGCGCGCTTGGCATCTGGGTACTGATCGGCTCGCTTGCTCTGAAGGCACCCCGACCAGGCGATGGGCCGGCCTTCCTCAGCCGTTCCTATCTGATCGACCCGCAAGGCGAAATGCAGGCGCGTTACGATAAGATCCACATGTTCGACGTGCAGGTGTCCGAAACCGAAACCTATCGCGAATCGGCCGCTTTCCAGCCTGGCAATGCGGCCGTGGTCGCACCAACGCCGTTCGGCGTGTTCGGGCTCACCATCTGCTATGATCTCCGCTTTGCCTATCTCTACCGCGCGCTTGCTCAGGCCGGCGCCGAAATCCTGAGTATCCCTGCCGCCTTCAGCCCGGTCACCGGGATTGCGCATTGGGAAGTTCTGCTGCGCGCCCGCGCCATCGAGACCGGGTGTTTCGTGCTCGCCCCTGCGCAATGCGGACGCCATCCGGCGCGCGAGGGGCGCAGGCGCGGCACCTACGGGCATTCCCTCGCAGTCGCGCCCTGGGGTGAAGTGCTTCTGGACATGGACCAGGCCCCAGGGGTCGGGATGATCACCCTTGACCTCGACCGCGTGCAAGAGGCCCGCGCCAAGGTGCCCGCGCTCACGCATGACCGCAGCTTCACAGCGCCCCGAACTTTGCGATGACGACAGGGACCTCGGATCTTGCCAATGTGTTGTTCAGCGAATTGCTGATGGCTGAACAACTTGCGCGCAACCGTTTGTCAAAGGTGCTGCCCAAGGGCATGGAATTGTCGCATTTTGGCGTCCTGAACTTGCTGGCGCGCCAGCAGAGCGAGATGAGCCCGGCAGCCCTTGCCCGCGCCTTCCATGTCACGCGCGGCGCGATGACCAACACACTCGCGAAGCTCGAATGGGCCGGCTATGTCCATATTCGCCCCGACTGGGACGACGCGCGGCGCAAGATGGTGTCGATCAGCCCAGCCGGACGTCGGGCACGTGACGCGGCCTTTCTTGCGATCAGCCCCCTGCTCGAGCAGGCCGTAAAGTCGCTGGGAGAGGACCGCGTGCGCCTGACTATCCCTGTCCTGAGGGAATTGCGCCACCGGTTCGAGGCGGAACAGCCGCTATGAACGCGCCTACTGGTGCCGCTTCAAATGCGAGGCCGATTCATGGATCGCCTTGTACTGCCCACCGGGCCGGTAGGTCCACAGATAGGCCGGCAGCACTGTCTCCATCGGGGTGGGTACGACCCCGAGATCGGAGAACCCTTTCGCATCCGGGCTCACAATATTATCGCGGCGCAGGTTGCGCACCTGATCGCGGGTCAACAGAGTATTGGTGAACAGCCCGAACGTGGCCTTCTGAACCAGATCCAGCGCGCCCCCCATGACCGAGGCGACCGGGAAGGGAATGCTCAGCAAGATCCGGTTACGGCGGATTTCGAGAAGCATCATCTGCATCAACTCGCGGAACGTCGCAATCTCGGGGCCGCCCAGTTCGTAGATGCCTGGTGCAACCTCGCCATGAACGGCCTTTGCTGCGGCCGCCGCCACATCGTCAACATATACTGGCTGGAACCGTGTGCCCCCACCGACAACTGGGATGAAAGGTGACATCCGGGTCATGCCCGCGAACCGATTGAAGAACCCGTCCTCATGCCCGAAGATGATCGACGGGCGCAGGATCACGGCCTCGGGGAAGGCCTCGAGGATCCTGGCCTCGCCCGCGGCCTTGGTACGCTGATAGAGGCTTTCGGAGTTCGCGTCCGCTCCGATGGCCGAGATCTGGACAAGTTGCGCCACGCCGGATTCCGCCGCGATCCGAGCGATGCGACCGGGCGCTTCCGCCTGGACCGTCTCGAACTTGTTCGGCCCACGCTCGACCAGGATCCCAACGCAATTGACCACTGCATCAGCGCCCTGCATCACCAAGCGCACCGAGGCGTCATCGCGGATATTGCAGAATACTGGCTCGACCTGGCCAACAGCGCCATAGGGCTTGACATGCAGCGCCTCGTTTGGCCTTCGCACGGCCACGCGCACACGCCAGCCTGCCTGCGCCATGCGTCGGGCGATGTAGCGACCGACAAAACCAGACCCGCCATAGATCGTGACAAGCTTCGCCATCGCGCTCTCCAATCCCCAGATCTCGCTCTGGTTCTAACCCTGCACGCCCCTCTCGACAAGGCACTACTGCTTTTTCGAGCCTTGAAGATTTTCCCGAACTCCCCGTTGACATGCCCCACACTGCCCCCTAGAAGCGCCGTCACGCAACCTGCCCAGGTGGCGGAACTGGTAGACGCGCTAGCTTCAGGTGCTAGTGCCCGTACGGG
>SLKB01000327.1 GCA_007134805.1 Paracoccaceae bacterium | reverse complement strand
TTCCGGCTCGACACGATCAACTTCTATGTCCATGACCGCGACTTGCGCAACAACCCGCCCTGCCCGCCCGAGCGGCGCAATGCCTCGATCGCCCCGGCCGTGAACCCCTATAACCACCAGGAACATCTCTACGACAAGAACCAGCCCGAGAACCTCGAGTTCCTGCGCCGCTTCCGCGCGCTGCTCGACACCTATGGCGCGGCCGCCGTGGGCGAGGTGGGGGATGCGCAGAAAGGGCTCGAGATCCTGGGCGAATACACCTCGGGCAATGACAAGGTGCAGATGTGCTACGCGTTCGAGTTCCTCTGCGCTGACCCGCCTTCGGCCGCGCGCTTCGCGGCAGTGCTGCGCCATCTCGATTATGTCGCGCCCGAGGGCTGGGCCTGCTGGGCGTTTTCCAATCATGACGTGATGCGCCACATCTCGCGCTGGGGGCTCAGCCCGGCGGCGGCCCGGGTCTACACGACGCTTCTGATGTGCCTGCGCGGGTCGGTCTGCCTGTATCAGGGCGAGGAGTTGGGCCTGCCCGAGGCGGAGCTTGTCTTCGAGGATCTGCGCGATCCCTACGGCATCCAGTTCTGGCCCGAATACAAGGGCCGCGATGGCTGCCGCACGCCGATCGTCTGGTCGGCCAACACGCTCAATGCCGGCTTTTCCAAGGGCATGCCCTGGCTGCCGGTCGCGCGCGAACATATCGGGCTTGCGGTCGATGCGCAGGAACGCGCGCCCGATGCGATCCTGCATCACTACCGCCGCGCCATCGCCTTTCGCCGCGCCCACCGGGCGCTGATGCGCGGGGCGCTGCGCGATCTGCATGTCTCGGGCGAGGCGCTGAGCTTCATCCGTGACGAGGCGGGCGAGACGATCTTCTGTGCGTTCAACCTCAGCCATGATCCCGCCACCCTCTATCTGCCCGACGGGCATTGGGTGCCGGTGGGGCGCGAGTTGAACAGCTCTGGCCCGGGGGAGGATGGGCTTGTGCATCTGGGACCATGGCAGCCCTGTCTGGTCGTCAAACGATAATCGAGGGAGGAACACCATGGCGGATCTGAAACTGACCGATGTCGAGAAAGCCTATGGCGAGGTCAAGGTCCTGTCGAACATCAATCTTGACATCCAGCAGGGCGAGCTGATCGTTTTCGTCGGCCCCTCGGGCTGCGGGAAATCGACGCTGCTGCGGATGATCGCGGGGCTGGAACGGATCACGGGCGGCAAGCTCGAGATCGACAAGATGGTGGTGAATGACATCCCCCCCGCGCAGCGCGGGATCGCGATGGTGTTCCAGTCCTACGCGCTCTATCCGCATATGACCGTGCGCGACAACATGGCCTTCGCGCTGAAGATCGCCAAGAAATCAAAGGCTGAGATCGACGAGGCGGTCGGACGCGCGGCCAATATCCTGCAGCTGGGCCCCTATCTTGACCGGTTGCCCAAGGCGCTGTCGGGCGGGCAGCGCCAGCGGGTGGCGATCGGCCGGTCCATCGTGCGCGACCCGAAAGTCTATCTCTTCGACGAGCCGCTCTCGAACCTCGACGCGGCGCTGCGCGTGGCAACGCGGATCGAGATCGCCAAGCTCAAGGAATCGATGCCGAACTCGACCATGATCTATGTGACCCATGATCAGGTCGAGGCGATGACGCTTGCCTCACGCATCGTGGTGCTGGCGGGCGGGGGAATCGCGCAGGTCGGCACGCCGCTCGAACTGTATGAGCGCCCGCAGAACGAGTTCGTGGCGCAATTCATCGGCTCGCCGGCGATGAACCTGCTGCCGGGCGAGATTGTCGAGACGGGCGAGACGACCGTGATCAAGCTCGAGGGCGGCGGCATGGCGAAGTCGAGCATCGCGACCAGGGACAGCGACAAGGGGCTCAAGGTCAATCTGGGCGTGCGGCCCGAAGACATGGTCGGGACCGAGGGCGACGAATTCGTCTATCAGGGCGAGGTCGATCTGGTCGAGGCGCTCGGTGAGCTGACGGTGCTCTATTTCAAGGCCGACCATCCCGAGGCGACGCCCGTTCTGGCCAAGCTCGCCGGCATTCATCCGAATCTGAAGGGGAAATCGGTGAAGCTGACCGCGGATCCCGCGAAGATCCACCTCTTCCACAACGAGATCTCGCTGCTTTATCGGTAGGCGCGCGCCGGGGGGGAAGCGCCCGCTCGGGGTGCCGCTGGCACGCCTCGCGGGCGCTCGCCCGTGCAGGTGCACGGGCGGGCGTGACGGCCGGGGTCAGTCCTCGAATTCGACGAGGAGGTCCTTGGCCTCGATCTGCGCGCCGGGCTGGATATGGACGGCCTTGACCACGGCCTCGCGGTCGGCATGCAGGCCCGATTCCATCTTCATCGCTTCGATGGTCAGCAGCAGATCGCCCGATTTTACCCGATTGCCCGCAGAAACAGCGATCGAGGCCACCGAGCCCGGCATCGGCGCGCCGACATGGGCGGGGTTGTTCGCATCGGCCTTCATGCGCTGGGCGGTCTTTGCCTTGACCTCACGATTGGCGACGCGGATCGTGCGCGGCTGGCCGTTCAACTCGAAGAACACTTTCACATCGCCATCATCCGTGGTCTCGCCCATCGTGATCATGCGGATTTCCAACGTCTTGCCCGGGTCGATCTCGGCCGAGATCTCTTCGCCGGCCTCCATCCCATAGAAGAAGGTGCGCGTGGGCAGCGTGCGGACGGGGCCATAGACCCGGTGGCGGTCCATATAGTCGAGATAGACCTTGGGATACATCAGATAGCCGTTGAGATCCTCGTCATCGACCATGAACCCGTCAAGATCTTCGGAGAGCTTCGCGCGCTCGGCTTCCAGATCGACCGGCGCGAGATGCTTGCCGGGCCGGTCGGTCAGCGATTCCTTGCCCTTCAGAACCTTGTGCAGAATCGCCTCTGGCCAGCCGCCCGGGGGCTGGCCCAGATTGCCGCGCAGCATGTCGATCACCGACTCGGGGAAGCTGACATCCTTGTCGGGGTTTTCGACATCGGCGCGGGTCAGCCCCTGGCTGACCATCATCAGCGCCATGTCGCCCACCACTTTCGACGAGGGCGTGACCTTCACGATATCGCCGAACATCATGTTCACATCGGCATAGGTGCGCGCGATCTCGGGCCAGCGTTCCTCGAGCCCCATCGAACGCGCCTGCGCCTTGAGATTGGTGAACTGCCCGCCCGGCATCTCGTGCAGATAGACCTCGGAAGAGGGCGCCTGCTGGGCGGATTCGAACGCGGCATAATGCG
>SLKB01000146.1 GCA_007134805.1 Paracoccaceae bacterium | reverse complement strand
GCAGCGACAAGGGCGAGGCCATGGCGAGTGAAGCCTTCGAAGAGATAGCCGAAACATTCGAATTTCTTGACGATTGGGAAGACCGCTATCGCCATGTCATCGACCTTGGCAAGGCCATGCCCCCCATGGAGGACGCGCTCAAGACCCCGGCGACCAAGGTGGAGGGCTGTGCAAGTCAGGTCTGGATCCAGCCGTTCGTCGCGGGCGAGGGCTGCGCGGCGCGGTTCGATTTCAAGGGCGACAGCGACGCGATGATCGTGCGCGGCCTGATCGCAGTCCTGCATGCGCTCTACTCTGGCGCGCCGGTCTCGCAAGTGCCCGAGATAGACGCCGAGGGCGAACTGGCCCGACTCGGGCTTGACGAGCATCTCTCGTCGCAACGCTCGAACGGGTTGCGCGCGATGGTGGCACGGATCAGGGCGATCGCCGCGCATGCGGCCGCCTGATGCTCGATCCGATCCTGATCGCGCAGATGGCGGTGATCCTGCTTGTGATCGGGGCCGTCGCGGGGATCATCGCAGGGCTTCTCGGCGTGGGTGGCGGTATCGTACTGGTGCCGGGCTTCTTCTACACGTTCACGGCTCTGGGGTTCGATGGGCCGCAACTGATGCAGATTTGCCTTGCCACCTCGCTGGCCACGATCGTCGTCACCTCCTTGCGCTCGGTGCAGAGCCACCATCGCAGGGGCGCTGTCGAATGGCCGATCCTGAAAACCTGGGCGCTGGGGATCGCCTTCGGTGCGCTGATCGGCGTGGCAACCGCGGCGGCGCTCCGCTCGGTCGTGCTGCAGGGCATTTTCGGCGTGATCGGCGTGCTGATCGGGCTCTATCTGGCCTTTGGGCGACCAGGCTGGCAACTGGGCACGCGCATGCCCGAGGGGAGATTGCGTAACCTCTACGGATCGCTGATCGGCTTCCTCTCGGTGCTGATGGGTATCGGCGGCGGGTCATTTGCCGTGCCCCTGATGAGCCTCTACGGGGTCGCCATCCACCGCGCGGTGGCGACAGCGGCAGGGTTCGGAGTGCTGATCGCGCTTCCCTCGGCGCTCGCCTTCCTGATCGTGCCGGTCGCACACGCGCCCCCGCTGACAGTGGGCGCGATCAATCTGCCGGCCTTTGGAATCGTGATTGCGATGACCCTTCTGACGGCCCCCTTGGGCGCGCGGCTGGCCCACGCGCTCGACCCCAAGCCGCTGAAGCGCTTTTTCGCACTCTTCATCATCGTGATGGCGCTGAACATGCTGCGCAAGGCCCTTGGGTTCTAGACGGGCTCGCTTGCATGCCGAATAGCTTTGGGGCATGTCACAGACCTGCAACGCCGATCCGGATACCAACAGGGGGGTCACCATGAGCCGTGCATTCGTCTTTCCCGGGCAAGGAGCCCAGACCATCGGCATGGGCCGCGCCCTGGCCGACCGCTACTCTGAGGCCAAGGCCGTGTTCGAAGAGGTCGACAGTGCGCTTGGCGAGAAGCTGTCCGATCTGATCTGGAACGGCGCGCCAGAGGAGTTGCAGTTGACCGCCAATGCCCAGCCCGCACTGATGGCGACCTCGATCGCGGCGTTCCGAGCACTCGGTGCGGAAGGCATCCAAATCACCGACGCGGCTTTTGTCGCCGGGCATTCGCTGGGTGAATACTCCGCACTCGCGGCCGCAGGCGCGCTCTCGATCCCGGATGCGGCGCGCCTCTTGCGCATTCGCGGCACTGCCATGCAAGAGGCTGTCCCGGTGGGCGAAGGCGCGATGGCAGCGCTTCTGGGGCTGGATTTCAAGACGGCCGCCAAGGTCGCGGCCGAGGCCGCGCAGGGCGAGGTTTGCCAGGCTGCCAATGACAATGACCCCGCACAGGTGGTTGTGTCCGGCCACAAAGGAGCAGTCGAGCGGGCGGTCGAGATTGCCAAGGCGCATGGCGCGCGCCGGGCTGTCTTGCTGCCCGTGTCCGCGCCCTTTCACTGTGCCCTCATGCAACCAGCTGCCGACCGTATGGCCGAGGCGCTCGCTGAAGTGACACTGGCCGCCCCCGCTGTCCCCGTCGTGGCCAATCTGCGGGCAGAGGCCGTGCGCGACCCCGAAGAGATCCGCACGCTTCTTGTGGGGCAAGTGACGGGCGCTGTGCGCTGGCGCGAGTCGGTGTCCTGGATGGTCGAAAATGGCGTTCAGGAATTCTGGGAAATCGGCGCGGGAAAGGCCCTCTCGGGCATGATCAAACGAATCGCAAAAGGCTCTGTGACGCGAAATTTCGCCGAGCCGGCCGATCTGGAAGCGCTGCCCGGCAAGGCGGGCTGACATGCGCCCGCGCCGGTGCCGCGCGCCTCAGTTCATCTGGATCTGCAGCGGATAGCGCCCGTCGCGGAAATCGCCGAACAACTCATAGAGGTCAGGATGATCGACCGGTTCTCCGGATTCGTCTATAACGAGGTTCTGCTCCGACACATAGGCCACGTAGAAACTTTCTTCGTTTTCAGCGAGCAGATGGTAGAAGGGTTGATCCTTGCGAGGACGATTCTCTTCGGGGATGGAGCTATACCATTCCTCGGTGTTCGAAAACTCCGGATCGACATCGAAGATAACCCCGCGAAACGGGTGGATCCGATGCCGGACAATCTGTCCGAGGTGATATTTCGCCGATTGCTTTTCCATGATCATCACATTGCTTATTTAACGCAAGCTCTCGCGCAGGTCCATGGGGCGGAATCAGATTCGGCGAAACAAACTGTGACACGATGTTGAAAAGCGCGCGAGCGGAAGGGTTCAGGGCCCTTCCGGCCGCGGATTTCATCTTGCGCCAGCAAGGGCGCAAAGGCAGGTTGACCACATGATCGAGTTTCAGGATATCTCCAAGGGGTTCTGGGTGCAGGACCTGTATCAGCCGGTGATCCGGCGGCTGAATCTCACCCTGCCCAGCGGCCGCTCTCTGGCGCTCCTTGGGCGCAATGGCGCGGGTAAATCGACGCTTCTGAGCATTGTGGCTGGCACGCTCCGCCCAGATACGGGGCAAGTGGTCAGCGATGGGACAATTTCGTTCACGGTCGGGTATTCCGGCAGTTTTCATGGAGAATTGACCGGGGCGCAGAACACGCGCTTCGTCGCCCGGGTGTACGGTGTGGACACCGACGAGCTTTGCGCCTTTGTCGAGGATTTCGCCGAGATCGGCAAGCATTTCCACATGCCTGTGCGCACCTACTCCTCGGGCATGAAGTCACGGCTGGCCTTCGGGCTGTCGATGGGGATCCGCTTCGACACCTACCTCATCGACGAGGCGACAGCGACGGGCGATGCGCGCTTCCGGCGCAAGAGCAAGGAGATCTTCCGTCAGCGCATGTCCGAGGCGAGCGCGATCATGGTCAGTCACAGCATGAGCGACATCCGCAATTTCTGCGATGCCGGGCTTGTGCTGCATAATGGCGAGATCGAGGTCTATGATGATGTCGAGGATGCTATCTGCCGCCATGAAGCAATCCTCGCCTGAGCGAAGCGGGGCGGCCCTGCTGGCCCCCGCTCAAAGCACCACTTGTCCAGTTAGCCGCGTCACCGCGCATCGCGTTTCAGTACACATGCCCGTCGCGATGACCCGAGCGATTCGGAAGTTTCGCGCATCGCCTTTCCCGCCCGCGTATTCGCAGAAAACGTAAAAGAACCCGGCAATGCGCCGGGCCCTTGTGCCACATCTGATGTGGCGCTGAGCGTTCGCTGCGTTATTCGCCAGCGATCTGGCGCAGCCGCTCGGCGACCTGCTCGAGCAGCTGTGGATCTTCGCCTGCCGCGCGCAGCAGACCTTCGATCGTGGCGCGTTCCTGGATCGACAGGTTCGCAGCCTCGATCCGCGCCCGGATTGCATCGGTCGAAAGGTCCAGACCAAGCTCTTCGACTTCGACAGCTTCCTCGATAGCCTCTGCCGCTTCGGTCGCAGCCTCGTCTGAAAGCTCGCCTTCCGCGCCGTCAAGCGCATCCTCGACCGCAGCCTCGCGGCCAGTCTCCATCTCATCCTCGCCGAGGATGCCATCGACCATGTCGTCCACGCTCTCGGTGGTGGCGTCGACAGTGCCTTCAACAGCTTCCTCGACGGTTTCGGCCGCATCATCTGCGACATCTTCGATCAACTCGTCGATGCTGGCCTCATCTTCCTCAAGGGCCTCGTCCTCGATGGGTTCCTCTACCGCCTCTTCCTCATCGGTCGGAACCACGCCCTCTTCCGACGGTGGCATGGCGTCTTCAGGCTCATCCATGGCATCGGGATCGATCGGTTCCGGCACAGTGTCGACGATGGGTTCGATCGGTTCGGGCCCCTGGCGTGATTGCAGCCCTAGCCACAGGCCGACCGCAACGGCCGCCGCGGCGATGATAATCAGAAGGGATTTGTTCATGGGGACGTCCTCGTACGTTCCGGCAGGTTCATGGCTGATCCGTATTGCAGATAATGCCGCAGTTGCAAAGTCAAAGGCACGTCTTGACGTGGAACAAGCGTGTTATCGCCCATAAAGCGATATCTTCGCGCTTGAATAGCGCTGCGACGCAATTTAATTTGTGCTGGCAGAAATCCAAACAATCGAAGGAACAGTCCCATAGCCCGAAGACCGCACAATGCCCCGCCAACCCGCGACACCGGCCCTCGCGTCAATGACCGCATACGCGCGCCGGAAATCCGCCTGATCGGGGCCGAGGGTGAGAACCTGGGCGTTGTCAAACCCTCGCAGGCAATGATGCTCGCGGAGGAGGCCGGACTTGACCTTGTCGAGATCTCGCCCAATGCGACGCCGCCTGTCTGCAAGATCATGGATTTTGGCAAGTACAAGTATGAAGTGCAAAAACGCGAAGCGGAAGCGCGCAAGAAGCAGAAGACCATCGAAGTCAAGGAAGTGAAGTTTCGGCCCAATACCGACACGCATGACTACGACGTGAAGATGCGCAACGTGATGCGTTTTCTTGAAGCTGGTGACAAGGTGAAGGTCACGCTCCGCTTCCGCGGGCGCGAGATGGCGCATCAGAATATCGGCGCAGAGCTCTTGCATCGCGTGGCTGCCGATGTGGGCGAAACCGGCAAGGTCGAGAACATGCCCAAGATGGAAGGACGCCAGATGATCATGATGATCGCGCCCCGCTGAGCGCTCGCGCGAAGCCCGTGTCCTTCACGGACGATATGCGGCCCCCTCGAGGGCCGCATCTTTCGTTCAGGCCATCAGCTCTGGCGCGTCTCTCTGCAGGCGTTCCGCGATATCCGTGTCGAGTGGCGCACCACTTGTCTGCAGCAGGAAGCCAAGCGTCAGATACATGCCGACCGTCGCCATCAGATCGATGCAGCCGGCCCGCCCGACGAGATCCTGCAAGTCTGTATAGAGCCGCTCAGGCAGCTTATGCTCGGCGAGAAGTGTGTCGACAGCACCGGCCAGCACGGCATCTTCGGGCGCCATGGCCTCAAGCGGGCCGCGCAAACTGGCGATCCGCGCCTTTTCGAGTCCGATGTCGAGTGCGCGGATGACATGCTGGTTCCACTCATAGGCGCAGCCCAGCCGGTGGCCCAGCCGCAGGATCACAACCTCCGCTCGGGATGGGCCGAGCGCGTTGTTCCTGACGACATGCATCCGCAGATCGGTCCAGGCGCGCAGAAGCTCCGGGTGATGCGCCATCACGCGGTAGACATTCAACTGGCCTGCGAAGCCCCCGCGCATGTCGGCAATCTGCGCGGGCCAGGCGGCGTCGGAAATCGGGGCAAGCGGATGGCTCATGCCGCAAGCACGTCCCCGACCGCATCAGAAAGCCGGTTCACGATCTCGGAGATATCGTCGCGCGTGGCAATGAAAGGGGGCGCCATGAGCACATGATCACCGCGCACCCCGTCGATGGTGCCGCCCATCGGGTAGACCATCAGCCCGCGATCCATCGCGGCCTTCTTGATATGGGCATTGAGCTTGCGCGCAGGATCGAAAGGTGCCTTGGTGTCGCGATCGGCGACCAGTTCGATCGCCTGAAACAGCCCCCTGCCCCGGATATCGCCCACATGCGGGTGCTGCCCGAAGCTGCGCTGCAGCTCCGCGCGCAGATGCGCGCCCATCGCCTGGACGTTGTCCAGCAACTTGTCGCGCGCGATCACCTGTTGCACCGCAAGGCCCGCGGCCGCTGCCATCGGATGCCCCATATAGGTGTGGCCATGCTGGAAGAAGCCCGTGCCATCCGCGAAAGCGTCATGGATCTTGCGGCTGAGCAGCGTTGCGCCGATCGGCTGATAGCCTCCGCCGAGCCCCTTCGCGATGGTCAGCAGATCCGGCGCGATCCCCTCCTGTTCGCAGGCATAGAGGCTGCCAGTGCGCCCCATGCCGCACATCACCTCGTCTAGGATCAGGAGCACGCCGTACTTGTCGCAGATCGCGCGGATGCGCTTGAAGTAATCGGCAACCGGCGGCACGGCACCTGCGGTTGCGCCCACCACAGGCTCGGCGACAAAAGCCGCGACCGTGTCGGGGCCAAGCTCTAGGATCTTCGCCTCCAGCTCGCCAGCGGCGCGGGCCGCATAATCTGCATCTGATTCGCCCTCGAGCTGTTCCCGATAGGCGAAGCAGGGCGCGATATGGTGCGCCTCCATCAGCAGCGGTTTAAACTGGGCACGGCGCCATTCATTGCCGCCTGCCGCCAACGCGCCAAGCGTATTACCGTGATAGCTCTGGCGGCGGGCAATGATATGGCGGCGCTGCGACTGGCCGATTTCAGTGAAATACTGCCGCGCCATCTTCAGCGCAGCCTCGACCGCTTCGGACCCGCCAGAGACAAGGTAGACATGGCTAAGCCCCGCCGGTGCAGTCTCGATCAGGCGGGTGGCGAGTTCCTCTGCGACCTCGGTAGTGAAGAAGCCCGTATGGGCATAGGCCAGCTTGTCGAGCTGTGCGTGCAGCGCCGCGATCACGTCCGGGTGGCCATGACCAAGGCAGGACACCGCCGCCCCGCCCGATGCGTCGATAAAGCTTTTCCCACCTGTATCGGTGAAGCACATGCCATTGGCCGAGACGGCCATGCGCGGAGGCGATTTGATGGAACGGTGCAGCAGATGGGTCATGGAACGTCTCCTTCAGACAGGATCGGAGAAATAAGTGTTGAGGGCAGCAAGCTGGCGGTCGAGCTCGCCCAGCCGCGCCGCCATCTCGGGGTCATCGGCTTGCGCCACCAGTGTCGCCAGCGTGTCGGCCAGCGCAAAGGCGGGGGTCATCGCATGCAGAAAACCAGTGCTTGCAATGGGCGCAATCAGGACTGTCTCGCCTGGACAGGTCAGCGGCGAGGCGGCCGAATCAGTCAGTGCAATGATCTTCACGCCTGCCCGGCGGGCCTGAGCCGTGGCTTCGACCACAGCGCGGGTATAAGGAGCCATACCGCAGACGAACAGCACATCCCCCGGACCCGCATGCAACAACGGGTCAAGACCAGTGCCGCCGGCTTGATCCAGAAGCCGGACGTGTGGCGTGATCAGCGAAAGCGTGTAGGAAAAATGCCAGGCGACCGCATGGCTGGAGCGCAACCCGAGGCAGAAGATCTGATCGGCGGACCGCACGATCTGCGCCGCGCGCAACAATGCTTCCGCGCAATCCATCGCGCGAGGCCCCCGCGCCATGCCGTCAAGCTGCGCGGCACTGTGGCCGAGCATCGCCATGACTGCGGCCTCGGCAGAATCTGCCTTGAGGACAATGCGTCGCTCGGCCTGTTCCGACAGCCCGCCTCCACGCAGCGCGTTAGCGTATCGCGCGCGGAGGGCGTTATAGCCCTCAAACCCCAGCGCCTGCGCGAGCCGGGTCATGGTTGCGGGTTGCACGCCTGCAGCCTGTGCCTGTGTCCGCATGGACATCAGGGCAACATCGCGCGGGTTCTTCGCGATCCAGCGGGCCGCCTTCTGCAATTGCGAAGGCAGCGCCCCGGATCTGGTCAGCAACTCGTGCGATATGTCGGTGAGGGCGTTCATCCTCCTTTCATACAGGAGCATGAACGCTTATGCAACATATGTATCTTCTCTTGGATACATATGTTGCAATCCTCAGATCATGACCGCACTCCCTGCGCCGGGAAGATCTCATCGAGCGCCTCGAAGCTGTTGCCATGGGCCAGCAGGCACATCTTCCCGTCTGGCATCGTGACCGTGATCGTCCAACGCGAGGATCGATTGGCAGTATAGAGTTCCATGACCGCCTGCCCGGCAAGTCCCAGTGCGCGACGCTGTTGCCCCACCTTGCCCAACTGGTCGAGCAATTGGGCGCGTGGGGCACACTGCATCGATTGGGCGGCTGCATCACCGCGAGGGGCAAACAATGTTAGAATAAGCGTCATACAGAAAGCGAAACGGTGCATTGGCATTCCATCCTTTCGCTAGGGTGAACTATCCCTCGAGCGTGCCGCGAAAGACCGAAGACAGGGTTAACGCAGCGCCCCGTCAACGATGGCAGCGGTAACATCCCAGTTCTTTCTGCACCGCAGCACATCCGCCCTTGCCATCTTTGGCCGAAGATGATGGGAAAAACGAAATTTTCTTGCGACGGAGCGAATCATGGAGACGCGCCCCTTCCGGTCAGTCCTCTACATCCCCGGCTCGAAGGAGCGCGCGTTGGACAAGGCCACCAGCCTGCCTGCGGATGCGATCATCTTCGATCTGGAAGACGCTGTGGCGATCGACGAGAAGGCGCGCGCGCGCGCGCTACTGGCCGAAACACTGCAGGGCAGCGATTACGGCCAACGCGCGAAGCTCGTGCGGATCAACGCGCTCTCGACGGAATGGGGCGCGCATGATGTCAACGTGATTGCGCAGGCCCGCCCCGAGGCAATCCTTTTGCCGAAGGTCGAAACCGCGGCCGATGTCGAGGCTCTCGCCCGCCTGCTCGACGCCCGCCCAGAGACCGCCGAGACCCGGATTTGGACGATGATCGAATCGCCGCTTGGGGCGCTCAACGCGCTCGAAATCGGGCGCGCGCCGCGGATGGCCGGGTTCGTCATGGGCACGAACGACCTTGCCAAGGACATGCATTGCCGATTCCGGGCTGACCGCCTGCCGCTGCTGGCTGCTCTGCAGATCCCTCTTCTGGCAGCGAAGGCCTGCGGGTTGGTGGCGGTAGATGGGGTCTACAACGCCTTCCGCGACGTGGAGGGGTTGCGCGCAGAATGCGCGCAGGGCCGTGACATGGGCTTCGATGGCAAGACCCTGATCCATCCCGCGCAGTTGGACGTCGCAAACGAGGTCTTCGCCCCCGCGCCCGAGGACATCACCCTCGCCCGCCGCCAGATCGAGGCCTTTGACGCCGCGACCGCGCGTGGCGAAGGGGTCGCGGTTGTCGATGGCAAGATCGTGGAAAATCTGCATATTGTGACAGCGAAACAGATCCTTGCGAAGGCCGAGGCCATCGCGCAGATGTCGGAGTAGTCACATGGGAACTCTTATCCTGATCCTTGGGGTCGCGCTATGGTCAGGGGCGCACCTGTTCAAGCGCGTTGCACCGGCGCAACGCGCCGCGATGGGCGAGGAGGCCGGCAAAGGCAAGATTGCGCTCGCACTTCTGGCGTCGATCATTCTGATGTGGCTCGGCTACCGCTGGGCCGATCCGATCTGGCTCTGGGCCTCACCGATTTGGATGACGCATCTCAATAACCTGCTGGTCTTCATCGGCTTCTACCTCTTTGCAGTGTCCGGGCTGAAGACCAACCTGCACCGCCGCATCCGCCATCCGCAACTCTCGGGCTTCAAGGCCTGGGCGCTTGCGCATCTGCTGGTCGTGGGCACCGTGCAGGGGGTGATCCTGTTCGGCGGGCTGCTCGCATGGGCGGTTGTCGCAGTGATCACGATCAATCGCGCGCAGCCCACATGGACCCCGACCCCCGAAGCGCCGATGTGGAAGGAAGGGGTCGCGATCGTGGGCGCGATCTTTGTCACGCTTGTCGTGGGTATCATACATGGCTGGGTCGGTCCCTGGCCGTTTGGAGGCTGAGATGCAGGTCTACCGCCTGCTCACGGGCCCCGATGACGCAAGTTTCTGCCACAAGGTGACCGAGGCCCTGGCCAGGGGCTGGGAGCTTTACGGTACACCCGCCTATGCCCATGACACTGGCACTGGCCAGATGCGCTGCGCGCAGGCCGTGGTGAAAGAGGTCGAGGCAGATTACGCGCCGGATATCAGGCTGGGCCAGCTTTGAGCGGTCACGCGACACGAAGACCATCAGGGGAACAGGCATGAGCAAGACACATCAGGGGCGCTTCTTTGAGGATTACCGCCTGGGCGAGGTGATCGAGCATGCCGTTCCGCGCACTGTCTCGGGGGGCGAGCGTGCGCTCTATCACGCGCTTTACCCCGCGCGCGGCTCGCTCTATTCCTCCGACCAGTTCGCGCGCGCCTGCGGTCTGGCCGCGAGCCCGCTTGATGACCTGATCTGTTTTCACATCGTCTTCGGCAAGACCGTGCCCGACATCTCGCGCAATGCAGTTGCCAATCTGGGCTATGCGGAGGCGCGCTTTCATCAGCCGATCTATCCCGGCGACAGTCTGACTGCGAGTTCTGAAGTCATCGGCCTGAAACAGAACTCCAATGGCAAATCCGGGGTGGTCTGGGTGCGCACGCGCGGCGCGAACCAGCACGGGGCGCTGGTACTCGACTATGTGCGATGGGTGATGGTGCGCAAGCGCGATCTGGACGAGCCGGCGCCGGACCCGGTGGTGCCCGATCTGGCGCCGGCAGTCGCAGCACAGGATCTCGTTATACCTGAAGGCCTCGATTTCACGCAGTATGACCTGACTCTTGCGGGCGAGCCCCACCGATGGGACGATTACGCAATCGGCGAGCAGATCGACCATGTCGATGGCGTCACTATTCAGGAAACCGAGCATATGCTGGCCACGCGCCTGTGGCAGAACACGGCCAAGGTGCATTTCGATGCGACCTTCCGACCCGATGGCCGACTTCTGGTCTATGGTGGGCATGTGATTTCGATGGCGCGGACGCTCTCGTTCAACGGCCTTGCCAACGCGCAGATGATCGCGGCGATCAATGCGGGCGCACATGCCAACCCCTGCTTCGCAGGCGACACAGTGCGCGCGTGGTCCGAAGTGCTCGACAAGGCCGAAACGGCGGCGCCCGGTGTGGGCGCGCTGCGCTTGAGACTGGTTGCGACCAAGGGCGCAGCGGGCGTGCTCAAGGGCGAAGATGGCAAATACCACCCCGATGTGCTGCTCGACCTCGATTACTGGGCGCTGATACCGATCTAGACGCGCGCGGGCGACTCATGGGCCAAATGGCTGAGCGTTCAGTGATCACAGCCGAGGCCAGCTGTGATCACATAGAAATCTTAGTGATCACAAATGGCAGGATGTCTGCGTTTCTGGAGGGTTTCCCTCGTATTTTGCGGCCCGGAATGCGCTCGGCGCGTGACATCTGCGCAAAAATGAGTAAGTGAAGACAAAGTTGATCGTGGTCGTTCGACACAACAAGGGAGCAGCGCATGGCTGACGTGAACCGGGGAAACCGCCCCCTATCGCCCCATCTGCAGATCTATCGACTGCCGTTGGCGGCCATAACCTCGATCCTCAACCGGATTACGGGTGTGGGCCTGACCCTGGCAGCGGTTCTGGTCATCTGGTGGTTCGTCGCAGGCGCTGCAAGCGCGAGCGCATTCAATGCCATCGACGGCTTCCTGACCTCGATCTTCGGGCATCTGATCCTGATCGGCTCGCTGGTCGCGCTGTGGTACCACACACTCAATTCCATCCGCCATCTGATCTGGGATACAGGCCGGATGATGGCGGTCGAGCAGGTGGAGAAAACGAGCTACGTGGTCTTTGCCGGAACGGCTGTGATGACGGTGCTGACCATCCTGTTCGTGATGTAAGGGGACAAGGCTCATGGGGTTCAAGACAGATTACGCACGCGTCCATGGCAGTGGCGCCGCCGGCGAAGGCCTGCACCACTGGTGGAGTCAGCGCATCAGTTCGATCGCGCTCATCCCGCTGCTTCCACTTTTCCTCATTCCGTTCGGCCGCGCTTTGGGCGGCGGCCATGACGCGTTCGTGGCCACCTATTCAAGCCTCTGGAACGCGCTTGTCGCGATCCTGTTCATTGCTGCGACATTTGCGCACCTGCAGCAGGGCTTGCAGGTCGTGATCGAGGACTATGTGCCAAACAAGGCCACGCGCACTGTGGCGCTATTGGCGAATACGTTATTGTGCTGGGCACTGGGCATCGCTGGCGTGCTTGCCGTGGCCACCGTGTTGTTCAGCGCCTGAGGGAAAGACATGTCTGCATACAAGATCGAAGAACACAGCTATGATGTCGTGGTCGTGGGCGCGGGCGGCGCTGGTCTGCGCGCGACCCTCGGGATGGCGGAACAGGGGCTGAAGACGGCCTGCATCACCAAGGTCTTCCCAACCCGCAGTCACACTGTCGCCGCTCAGGGCGGGATCGCGGCGAGCCT
>SLKB01000407.1 GCA_007134805.1 Paracoccaceae bacterium | reverse complement strand
AGGGGCGAGGCCTCGGCCGGCATCTTGAAGCTGAGGATATTCGGTGTCTTGGGCATTTCGTTCATATTGATCTCTCAATCGGCCCTTCTGTCATTGCGCAACACGACGCCCACGAACAAGGCCAAAAACGTCATCCTGGCGGCAGCTTGGGGGCTGCGCCGGTGGCTCGGGGGACGGGCTGGAGGATCGGCGCGGCGCGCGCTTCGCTGCCGCCAGAGTTCACCGTCTGCGCCGCGAGCTTCGGCGTTGCAGCACAGACCGTCACCGAGAGGATGGAGGCGCGACAGACATTCATGAAGGCTCCAAAAGACTTTGTTTCAGATCCAGGCAGGGCGAGGATCCCGATAGTCCGGCAAGACCGCCCCAACTCGCACATGCGCTCATTTCCTACTGATCTTGTCGGATATTCTGTCTTGTACGCTGCGTCAAGGTTTTCGCCGGGTCTCGTGCAAGACCTTGACCTTGCGGTGGACTGACAGCGCTCTTGTCATGGCCGGGATCGCATAGCATAAGAATTCCGATGGTTTTGGCGAAAGGGGGGCCTGATGGCTCAGACGATTCCTCTGGTCACCGCGCTGGGCGGCAACGACACGATCCTGCGCAAGGTCGCGATGGTGCTGTTCGGCTCGGTTCTTGTTGCGATGTCGGCACAGATAAGTGTGCCGATGTATCCGGTCCCAATGACATTGCAGACCCTGGCGATTTCGCTCATCGGGCTGACTTACGGGGCACGGCTCGCGGCGGCGACACTTGTGGTCTATCTCGGGCAGGGTTTGATGGGGTTCCCGGTCTTTGCCGGCGGGGCCGCAGGCGCGGCCTATGCGCTAGGCCCGACAGGCGGTTTTCTGGCCGGGTTCGTACTGATGGCTTGGGCGACGGGCTATCTTGTCGAGCGTGGGTTGAACCGCGGGTTCCTGCGGCTCTTTGCAGCGGCCCTCATCCCTGCGCTTTTGCTGTTCGTGCCGGGCGTGCTGTGGCTCTGGACGATAACGCCGCTTGATCTGCAGGCCGCGATCTGGGCCGGTGCCGCACCGTTCCAATTGGGCGGGCTGGTCAAATCGGCCGTGGCTGCGCTGATCGTCACCGGCGCCTGGGCCGCACTGAGATCGCGTCTCGGCTGATCCTCCGTCCGTATCAAGGATCAAAGGCGCGCCTTGGGCGCGCCTTTTTAGGTTGGCGAGGAAGAGCGCGCCTATTCCGCCGCAGCTTTAGGTGTGAAGCCACGCTCGATCATGTCGTGGGGCGCGACCGGATATTCGCCTGAAAAACATGCATCGCAATACTGCGGGCAGGCATGGTTGCGCCCGCCCGGCTCGCCAGCCGCGCGGTAAAGCCCGTCGAGCGACACAAAGGCGAGCGAGTCGACCCCGATGTGGTCGCGCATCTCGTCCTCGGTCATGTGAGCCGCGAGCAACTTGTCGCGTTCCGGCGTGTCCACACCGTAGAAACAGGGCCATGCGGTCGGTGGCGAGGCGATGCGGAAATGCACTTCCGCTGCCCCGGCCTCGAGGATCATTTCCTTGATCTTCTGGCTGGTCGTGCCCCGCACCACCGAATCGTCGACCAGAATGATCCGCTTGCCCCGGATCAGCGCGCGATTGACGTTCAGTTTCAGCCGCACGCCCATCGACCGGATCTGCTGGCTCGGCTCGATGAACGTGCGGCCCATATACTGGTTGCGGGTGATGCCCAGCGCGAACTGAATACCCGATTCCTGGCTGTAGCCGATCGCGGCCGGTGTGCCACTGTCGGGCACAGGACAGACGAGATCGGCATCCACTGGCGCCTCCCGAGCGAGTTCGACGCCGATCTGGCGGCGCGTCTCATAAACCGACCGGCCACCGAAAAAGCTGTCCGGGCGCGAGAAATAGACATGCTCGAACACGCAGAAGCGCGGCTTTTGCGGCCCGAACGGGCGCATGCTCTCGACACCCTTGTCGCTGATCACGACCATCTCGCCCGGTTCGATCTCGCGGATAAACTCGGCGCCTATGATGTCGAGCGCGCAGGTCTCGGAGGCCAGCACCCAGCCCGTTCCCAACTGACCCAGCACCAGCGGACGCACACCCAGAGGATCGCGTACACCGATCAGTTTCGTGCGTGTCATCGCCACAATGGAAAACGCGCCCTCGGCCCGGCGCAACGCATCCTTCATCCGCTCGGGGATGGTCTTCTGAAAGGATCGCGCCATCAGATGGATCAGGCACTCGCTGTCGGAGCTTGACTGAAAGATCGAGCCCCGCTCAATCAACTCCCGACGGATCGACACGGCATTGGTGATGTTGCCGTTATGCGCGAGCGCGGCGCCGCCCATCGCGAATTCGCCGAAGAATGGCTGCACATCGCGGATCTGAGTGGCGCCCTTCGATCCGGCTGTCGAGTAGCGCACATGGCCGATCCCGATCTCGCCCGGAAGCCCCTCGATCACACCGAATTTGGTAAAGTTGTCGCGCACGAGCCCAAAGCGGTGCGCAGAATGGAAGCCCGAGTCCGGGTGATGCGTGATGATGCCGCCTGCTTCCTGCCCGCGATGCTGCAACGCATGGAGGCCGAGCGCTACGAAATTCGCCGCATCCTCAAGGCCGATACAGCCAAACACCCCACACTCTTCGCGCAGTTTGTCATCGTCGAACGGGTGGCTGAGCATCATGCAACTCGCTGGTCGTCGCGGTTGATGACCCCATAAAGCATCCCGCCGGGCCTGTCACGCCCCATCGCGACACTGTGCTCAACGACAGCCTGAAACGAGTTCCTCATAGCGCTGCACGAGCCAGTTTGGCGCATCTTCCGGCACAGCATCGCCAAGATTTCCGGAGAACTGGGCGAAGACTGCGGCGGAACGCGAGGTTTCAACCGCCGGTACAGTCCCGACGGGAACCGCGCGTTCGAAAACAAGAAGCGCAATTGCCACAAGCAACATGCCCCGCGCGATCCCGAACAGGAAGCCGGCCCCCTGATCGATTCCCCCCAGCGCCGAGTTCCGCACCAGCGACGAAAAGAGCGGCGTGAACAGCGAGGCCAGCACAAGGACCACCGCGAAGACGACCGCAAAGGCGGCGATCACGGTCAATTCACAACTGTCCCCCAGAAAATCACCGACATAGGGGATCTCGCGCACCAGTGGCTGGACCGCCGGCGCCAGTAGGAAGGCGAGGATTGCGGCCGCGATCCAGCCGAGAATCGCAAGGGTTTCACGCATGAAGCCGCGCGAATACGCGAGGATCCCCGAAACGAGGATGACGACAGCGACGCCCGCGTCGACAATCGTGAAACCTTCCATGCTTCTCTCCTTCGCGCGCGGTGCTCAGCCCGCGCCAAAAAATCGCCCGACGACCTCGGTCAAATCAGGCATCTGGTGCAACTCAATCCCCGGCAAGGCGGCAGGCTTGGCCAGCCGCGGTGCGATCGCTCTGCAGAAACCAAGTTTTTGTGCCTCTTTCAACCTGTTTTCGGTCTGGCTGACCGGACGCAGCGCGCCGGAAAGGCTGATCTCTCCGAAAACCACCAGATCTGAAGGAAGGGCGATATGCTCGCGCGAGGACAACAGCGCGCAGGCCACGGCGAGGTCGGCAGCGGGCTCGGCCACGCGCAGCCCGCCCGCGACATTGAGAAACACATCCATGCCCGCGAAGGGGATGCCGCAGCGCGCCTCGAGCACGGCGAGAATCGTCGACAGCCGCGCCGAATCAAGCCCGACCACTGTGCGCCGTGGCGTGCCCAGAGTGGAACTGGCCACCAACGCCTGGATCTCGGTCAGGACCGGACGCGTGCCCTCGATGCCCGCGAAGACGACCGATCCCGGGGCAGGTGCGCCGCGTTCGGACAGGAACAGTGCCGAAGGGTTCACAACTTCGGCAAGCCCGGTGCCGGTCATCTCGAACACGCCGATTTCATCCGCAGGACCAAAGCGGTTCTTCACCGCGCGCAGGATGCGGAACTGATGCCCACGCTCCCCCTCGAAATAGAGCACGGTATCGACCATGTGCTCGACAACGCGAGGGCCTGCGATTTGGCCTTCCTTAGTTACATGCCCCACCAGGATCACCGCCAGCCCGCGCCGTTTGGCGAAACTGACAAGCTCATGCGCCGTCGCGCGGACCTGCGCGACGGATCCGGGCGCGGACTCCACCGTGTCGAGCCACATGGTCTGGATCGAGTCGATCACGACCAGATCGGGGGTCTCTGCCTCGATTGTCGCGATGATGTCGCGCAGATGCGTCTCTGCAGCCAACTGCACCGGCGCCTCCTGAAGGCCGAGCCTGTGGGCCCGAAGGCGCACTTGCGCCGCCGCTTCCTCACCGGAAACGTATATACATTTCAATCCCTTTCGGGCGAAAGCTGAGACGGCTTGCAGCAGCAGGGTCGATTTTCCGATGCCGGGATCCCCGCCCACGAGGATCGCGGACGCCGCGACAAGCCCGCCCCCGAGGACACGATCGAGCTCCGCAAACCCCGAGCCCTTGCGCGGGGGCGGCGGTTCAGTCGTGGCGAGGGTCGAGAGTGCGATGCGTCGCCCCTTGCCCGGCCGCACTCCGGGCCCAGGGGTGATCGGCACGTCCTCGATGATGCTGTTCCAGGCCCCGCACGCATCGCATCGCCCGGCCCATTTGCGATGGACCGCCCCGCATGCTGTGCAACTGAACTGGGCGAGCGCCTTGGCCATGCGCGTTTATGTCAAGCTGCTGCGCGGGGTGCAAGCACTGGAACGGCCGCCCCCTCACGCAGGCCGGCTACCCTAAGGGGCAGTGCGTCTTTGTCCTTGTCCTGTTGACTTGCGCCTTGTCATGCTTCTGTCACATAGCAAGGCTACATCTTGTCCGAAAAGAGGAACAGGCACATGAAACCACATACGCTTTCCGCGTTCGATCGAGATCTGGAAGAGATCCGCTTGAAAGTGCTGACCATGGGCGGCATGGTCGAGGCGGCGCTCATATCGGCGTCGTCCGCGCTGGAACAGCGCGATGAGGAACTGGCTGCGAAAGTCGTGCAGGGCGACCGCGACATCGACGCCAGCGAGGAAGACATCAGCAAGGCCGTCGTTCGGCTTCTCGCACTGCGCCAGCCGCAAGCGGATGATCTGCGCGCGTCGGTTGCCGTCCTGAAGATGGCCGGCGAGTTGGAGCGGCTGGCCGATTACGCCAAGAACATGGCCAAGCGCGTGCCGGTTCTGGTGAACGCGCCCGTGATCGACGGGGCCGCTGGCGCGCTGCGTCGCCAGGCGCGACTTGTGGGACAGATGCTCAAGGAAATGCTCGACGCGTTCGCCCGGCTCGATGTCGAGCTTGCGCGCGATGTGATCACCCGCGATGTCGAGGTCGATGACATGACCAATGCGCTCTTTCGCGAGTTCATCACGCATATGATGGAAGATCCGCGCAACATCACGCCCTGCCTGCACTATATCTTCATCGCAAAGAACATCGAACGGATGGGCGATCTGGTCACGCATGGGGCCGAGCATGTGATCTTCGTGGCAGAAGGTCGCCAGGCCGAGATGCGCCCGAAAGGCCATTCGACCGCCACCATCGCCGCGCCCGAGATCTGAGGTCAAGATGCCACCCGAAGACCCCCTTGTCCTGATCGTTGACGATGAGCCTGCACAGCTGTCGCTGCTCAGCTACAACCTGCGCTCGGCCGGGTTCCGGATCGCGACGGCAAAGGATGGGGAAGAGGCGCTTCTCGCCGTCGCCGAGGAGGGCCCAGATGTCGTCCTGCTCGACTGGATGCTGCCGCGGCTGTCGGGCCTGGAGGTATGCCGGCAGATCAAGGCGACGCCCGAGGGGATGGCCGCCGCCGTGATCATGATCTCGGCGCGTTCCGAGGAAAGCGATCGCGTGCGTGGTCTTGACACTGGGGCGGATGATTACATCGTCAAACCCTATTCCGTGGCCGAAGTGATCGCGCGTGTGCGCGCCAATCTGCGCAGGATCCGCCCGATGACGGTGGGGCAGGCCCTCGAGGTCGGGGATATCCGGCTTGATCCCGAAACCTATCGCGTGACCCGCGGCGGCGAGGAGTTACATCTCGGCCCGACCGAGTTCCGCCTGCTGGGCGCCTTCATGGAGCGTCCCGGCAAGGTCTGGACGCGCGAAGCGTTGCTCGATCGGGTCTGGGGGCGCGATGTCTATATCGATACGCGCACGGTCGATGTGCATGTGGGCCGGTTACGAAAAGTGCTTTTGAGCACATCGGGCACTGATCCGATCCGCACCGTGCGCGGGGCGGGCTACGCGATGGGATGACATGCGGTTACCGCTTGCGGGGGTGCAAAACTCGCGTAGTCTACCCGCATGAGCGAAGCAAGCCCGTACACTCTTGGGATCGAAGAAGAATATCTTCTGGTGGATCCGCAAACCTGCGCGCTGGTAGATGTGCCGGACGCGCTGATGCAGGATTGCGTCGATGCGCTGGGCGACAAGGTCTCGCCCGAATTTCTGGCCTGCCAGATTGAAGTGGGCACGGGGGTCTGCGCCGACATAGCTGAGGCGCGCGCCGATCTCGGCCATCTGCGACGCACTGTGGCCACCTGTGCCGCGAATTACGGGCTCGCCCCGCTTGCCGTGTCCTGTCACCCGTTTGCAAACTGGCATGAGCGCAAGCACACTGAAAAACAGCGCTACAATGATCTAGCGCGCGACCTAGCCGGGGTCGTCAGGCGCATGCTGATCTGTGGGATGCATGTGCATGTCGGGCTGGATGATGACGACCTGCGCATCGACGTCATGCGCCAGATCACCTATTTTCTGCCTCATTTGCTGGCATTGTCCACCTCATCGCCGTTCTGGGGCGGGCAGGACACGGGGCTGAGCAGCTATCGGCTGACGATCTTCGACAATCTCCCCCGCACTGGCCTGCCCCCGGAATTCGTGAGCCATGGGGAGTATCGCCGCTCGGTCGATCTGATCATCGAGGCCGGGTTGATCGAGGATACGACCAAGATCTGGTGGGATATCCGGCCCTCGCACCGTTTTCCGACGCTCGAGGCGCGGATCTGCGATGTGATGCCAATCATGGAGCATGCCCTGACCGTCGCGGCGCTGGTGCAGTCGATCACGCGCATGCTGGTCGAGTTGCGCCGGCGCAACCAACGCTGGCGGATCTATGACAAGTTTCTGATCGCGGAAAACCGCTGGCGGGCCCAGCGCTACGGTCCGCGCGAGGGGCTTTTGGATATCGGCAAGGGGGCGCTGGTGCCCATGCCGCAGCTTGTCGATGAATTGATCGAATTGGTCGAGGCCGATGCCATGGTGCTGGGCTGTCTCAACGAAGTGCGCTCGGCCCAGAAAATCCTTGCAGGGGGCACGAGTGCCGAACGGCAACGTGCGGTATACGCCCGCGCGATCTCCGAAGGGGCCGATACGCATGAGGCGCTCTGCGCGGTCGTCCGCGAGTTGGTCGCCGAATTCCAGTCGGGGATCATGCCCGGCGAATGAGGGGCGCCCGGCGACGGGCGCCCGTCGCGATCACATGCGCGCGGCCACGTTTTCCCAGTTGACAAGCTTCTCAAGGAAGTTCGACAGGTATGCAGGCCGCTTGTTGCGGAAGTCGATATAGTAGCTGTGCTCCCAGACATCGCAGCCAAGAAGGGCCGTTTGCCCGAAACAAAGCGGGTTCACCCCGTTTTCGGTCTTGGTCACTTTCAGCGAGCCGTCCTTGTCCTTGACAAGCCAGCACCATCCCGATCCGAACTGGCCCGCGCCGGCTGCAGAAAAGGCTTCCTTGAACTTGTCGACCGATCCGAAGCTTTCGGTGAGATCCTTTTCCAGCTCTCCCGGCATCGCGGAGGCGCCTGGACCCATCATCTCCCAGAACTGGACGTGGTTCCAGTGCTGCGATGCGTTGTTGAAAATGCCGGACTGGGCCACTGCCCCCGACTGATAGGTGCCGGTGATGATGTCCTCGACCGATTTACCTTCCCACTCGGTCCCCGAAATCAGCTTGTTACCATTGTCCACATAGGCCTTGTGGTGGATGTCGTGATGGAATTCCAGGGTCTCGCGGCTCATGCCGAGATCGGCGAGTGCGTCATGTGAATATGGTAGATCCGGGAGTTCAAATGCCATGTGATCCTCGTTTCATGTTGCGTCTAGCCCTCCTGAATAAGAGCCTTTGCGCAATTCACGTCAAGGGGCGAGCAGGAAATAGGCAGGGTGCACGGCATCTGGGCGCGTTGCGCTTTGATGACCGTGCCGCGTGCCGCGCGGCCCGGCCTCAGTCGACCGGGATGCTGAAAGCTTGGGGGCGATTGTCCTGCACGGTGCCGCTCAACCCGCCAGTGCTGCCCGCCCACAGCACGCCGATCAGAAGCAGCGGGCCGGCGGCACCGGCCATGAAAGCGAGGGGGCGCTCGGGGCGGGTACGCAAGGCCTCGGCGAATTTGTAGAAGAGAATGTAACGCATGGGGTCTCCGTTGCTCGTGACGCGCCGAGAGATAACACCGATTCTTTGAATGTCATCGGTCTGCAAGACGGCTTGCGCAGAAGTGAAGCCCCCCGCCGGATTGCGCCTTTTTCTTGCCCGCGAGACAGGTTACGTAACCTCCGAGAGGCAGGAAAGAGGGTTTCATGGCTGTCTGGCTGCAATTTGCAGGGTTTTTCATCATCGCCGCGATGGTTGCGCTCATTCTCGGCCAGGCGGTCCTGCGCGCGCGCGGTGTCGCCGGGGCCGATGGCGCGGAGCGGGCGATGAAAGTCTATCGCGACCAGATCGCCGAGGTGGATCGCGATCTGGAGCGTGGCACGCTCGGGCAGGCCGAGGCTGAGCGTCTGCGCCTTGAGATCTCGCGCCGGATCCTTGACCTGGACCGGGACAGGGCAGGGCGGGCGGCCGGTCAGCCTGCGCCCACGCCGATGCGCTATGTGGCCGTCGGAAGCGTGGTGTTTGCCGTCCTGGGCGCGGGCCTGATCTATCTGACCTATGGCGCACCCGGCTATCGCGACATGCCGCTTGTAGAGCGCCATGCCGATGCGGCCGAAATCCGCAGAAACCGCGCGCGGCAGGCCGAACTCGAAGCGCAATATGCGGCCGCCTTCCCAGACCGCCCCGAATTCGAGGGCCAGGCCGAGTTGGAACCCATGGTGCAGCAATTGCGCGAGGCGCTGGCAACGCGCCCGCTTGACCAGACCGGCCTTGCGCTTCTGGCACAGAACGAGGCGCGGCTGGGAAATCACCGCGCGGCCATTGAGGCGCAAGAGCAGTTGATCGCGCTGCGGGCCGAGGCGGCGCAGGCCGAGGATTTCGCCTTCCTCCTTGATCTCAAGGCCGTCGGCGCGGGTGGGTTCGTTTCGCCTGAGGCCGAGGAGGTTATCGAGCAAATCCTGCGTCGCGACCCGCGCAATGGCGTTGCGCTCTATTATTCCGGTCGGATGTATGCACAGACCGGCCGCCCCGACATGACCTTCCGAATCTGGCGGCGGCTGCATGACATCAGCCCTGGTGACGCGCCCTGGATGCCCGAGATTCGTGCGGCCCTGCCAGAACTAGCCCGGATCTCGGGCGAGCCGCGCTACCAGTTGCCGCCACGGCCCGCGCCTGCCGGCGCCGAGCGAGGCCCTAGTGCCGAGGATCTGGCCGCGATGGAGGATCTCCCGGTCGAGGAACAGGCCGAAATGATCGAGGGCATGGTCGCGAGCCTCTCGGCGCGGCTGGGCAATGAGGGCGGCAGCGCGGAGGAGTGGGCGCAACTGATCCGCGCGCTCTCGGTGCTCGACCGCGAGGACGAGGCGGTCGCGATCCTCGGCGAGGCCCGCCAGGTCTTCGCCGCGCGCGCCGAGGATCTGGCGCTGATCAACGAGGTTGCGGAAACAGCGGGCCTGTCGCTGAGAACGCCGTGATGGCGATTCGTGATCCGTTCGAGGCCTTTGCCGCCGCGTTACCGCAGGGGCAGGGGCTCATGGGGCTGGATCTGGGCGACAAGACCATCGGTGTGGCCGTCTCTGACCAGATGCGGGCGATCGCCTCGCCTCTGCAGACCGTGCGTCGGCGGAAGTTCGGGCTCGATGCGGGCGAATTGCTCGCACTTATCGCCGAACGCGACTTGTGCGGCCTTGTCCTTGGCCTACCGCGCAACATGGACGGATCCGAGGGGCCGCGCTGCCAGTCGACCCGTGCCTTTGCGCGCAACCTCTCGCGCCTGACCGACCTTCCCATCGGCTTCTGGGATGAGCGGCTTTCGACAGTGGCGGCCGAACGCGCGCTTCTCGCTGCCGACATGTCGCGCAAGCGCCGCGCCGAGGTCATCGATCATGTTGCGGCCTCGGTCATCCTGCAAGGCGCGCTCGACCGGCTGGGGATGATCGCGCGCACTTGACCGGTCGACGACTTTCCCTCTGGCCGCAGCGCGGGCCGAGGGTTATATCCGCCGAATACCCGAGGCACGAGCAAAGATCATATGCCTGATGATATCTGGAAGCGGGACGAGATCGAAAGCCCGTGCAACAAGACCTGCGTGATCCACCCCGAGGCGCGTCTTTGCGTAGGCTGCCTTCGCAGCATCGACGAGATCACCACATGGTCGCGCCTCACCCCCGACAGGCGTCGGGAGATCATGGCGGAACTACCCGCGCGCCAGACCCGGATCCAGACCCGTCGCGGCGGGCGCGACAGGCGTGCTCGATCGCGCGAGCGCTGAGCGGTTCGTGTGGCGATCGAGTCGTGCATCAGTGACTTGACCGCTGATCCTCGATCTGTGCTACAGTTCTGTTACAGAACATCTGCATTCTGCCGGTAGTTGCGCGGGCCCATAACAGGGGCCCCGGGCGCCGACACGCTGCGAAAAGACAGGGAGAAACTGACATGACAAAAAAGCTGATCCGGCCGGGTCTGACCCGTCGCCGCGCTCTGCAGGGCGGGGCGGCGCTTGCGGCTTCGGGGCTCATCCTGCCCGCCTCGATGCGTCGCGCGCAGGCCGAAGCGCAGCGCGGGGGCACCTTCCGGCTGGGCATCGGGCATGGCAACTCGACAGACGGGTATGACCCGGGACTGTGGGACAACCTCTATGCGCAGGTCTTCGCGGCCGCCCGCCACAACCAGTTGATCGAGGTCGATGCCGAGGGCCAGTTGATCCCCGAAATCGCCGAGTCCTGGGAAAGCGATGACGGCGTGACCTGGGTGTTCCGCATCCGTGAGGGCGTGACCTTCCATTCCGGCAAGGATGTGACGGTTGAGGACGTGATCGCCTCGCTCAACCATCACCGCGGCGATGATGCGACCTCGGCGATCAAGCTGTTCTTTGACCCGGTCACCGAAATCCGCGCCGACGGGCAGAATGTCGTCGTGACGCTCGACGCGCCAAACGGTGATTTCGCCTATCTCATGTCGGATTACCACCTTGCGATCATGCCCTCGTCGGACGGACGAATCGATCCAAACTCGCCCGAAGGCTGCGGCCCCTATGTGGTCGAAAACTACGAGCCAGGGGTGGAGGCGACGCTCAACCGCTTTCCAGATTACTGGAAAGAGGATCGCGCGCATTTCGACCGGGTCGAGATCCTGTCGATCCTCGACAGCACGGCGCGGCTCAATGCGCTCATGACGGGTGCGGTCGACACCATCGACCAGATCGACCCCGCCACTATCAACATGCTCGAGGCGCGCAACATCGCGCGGATCATCTCGATCCCGGGCAACGCGCATTATGTCTTTCCGATGGACAGCCGCGAGGCGCCCTTCAATGACAATAATGTGCGCCTGGCGCTGAAATACGCCATCGACCGACAGGACATGGTCGACAAGATCCTTGGCGGCCATGGTGCAGTGTCGAATGACAACCCGATCGGGCCCGCCAACCGCTTCTTCCACGCCGAGATGGAGCCCAAGACCCTCGACCCCGATCGTGCGCGCTACTACCTGCGGCAGGCGGGGCTCGAGAGCCTTGATATCTCGTTGCATGTGGCGGATGCGGCCTTCTCCGGCGCGGTCGATGCCGGTGCGCTCTTCGCCGAGACTGCCGCGCAGGCAGGTATCAACATCAATCTCGTGCGCGAGCCGAATGACGGCTACTGGGACAATGTCTGGATGCAGAAGCCCTTCGTTGCCAGCTACTGGGGCGGCCGCGCGGTCGAGGATCATATGTTCACCACCGGCTATGCGACCGGAGCAAGCTGGAACGATAGTTTCTGGTCGAATGAACGTTTCGACGAGTTGCTGGTACAGGCCCGCGCCGAAGTGGACGAGGATCTGCGCCGCGAGATGTATCACGAGATGCAGGAAATAGTGTCCTTCGAGGGCGCGGTCGTCATCCCGATGAACAACAACTATGTCATGGCGACCGCGCTCAATGTAGGCACGCCCGACCGGATCTCGGCCAACTGGAACCTCGACGGGTTCCGCTGTGTCGAGCGCTGGTGGATGACCTGAGCCTCATCGCGCCCTGCCGCACATGCTGCGGCGGGGCGTCTCCGAGAGCAGCGGAGGGGCCATGGCCGACGTCCTCAAGATGATCGCGCAGCGCCTCGCGCTT
>SLKB01000126.1 GCA_007134805.1 Paracoccaceae bacterium | reverse complement strand
CCGCGCGCGCAGCCGTCTTTTCTGCATCCGGGGGCCCGCGACATGAGGCACAGGACATTCTTCTGGTTCATCCTGCCTTCGGCAGTGGCAATGATCCTGTTCATCGCGCTGCCTGTGGGCTCGGTGTTCACCCAGTCGCTGCATGTCGAGCATGAACAGGTCCTGCGCACTGTGGAATCCTGCGGCCCCTTCGGCTGCGAGGAAGAAACCGTGGTCGACCGCGCAGCCACCGAGGAATTGCGCGCCGCCCAGCCCCTGGGGCGGTTCGCGGGCTTCAGCAACTACACTGACCGCAACCATCTCGCATTCGCCGAACTCTCCGCGATGTGGGAGCGGTCCGACAGTTTCGCCGATTTCACCCGCCGCGCCATGAGCCTGCCCTTCTGGCGCGCCATGGTCTTCACGCTGACCTATACGTTCGCGGTGACACCGCTGGTGCTGGTGCTGGGGCTTGCGATCGCGCTGGGGGTCAATTCGTTGCCGCGCGCCTTCCGCGGCCCCACGATCTTCGTTTCGCTCCTGCCGATGATCGTGACGCCGCTGATCGGCTCGCTGGTGCTCTACTGGATGGTCGACAGTCGCGGGATCCTCGGCGCATTCCTGCAGACCATCACCAATGACCCGAGCCTCTCGCTGCGCGCCTCGCCCACGCTGACCTGGATCATGCTGATCGTCTATGGCATCTGGTCGTCGGCGCCCTTCGCCTTCATCGTCTTCTATGCAGGGTTGCAGACAGTACCCGAAGAACCGCTGGAAGCCGCGATGATGGACGGCGCGAGCCGCTGGCAGCGCATCCGCTATGTAGTGATCCCGCATCTGATGCCGCTCGCCGTCTTCATCACGCTGATGCAGCTGATGGACAATTTCCGCGTGTTCGAACCTATCGTGGGCTTTCAGGCGCAGGCCAGCGCGACATCGCTGAGCTACAATATCTTCAGTTACCTGCGCGGCGATTCCGCGCAATTCGGGGCCGCCGCGACCACCTCGATGCTGACCATCTTCGGCGTGGTGGTGCTGCTGACCCCGGTGCTGATCCGCACCTGGCGCGATTTCAACCGGAAGGGGCACTGACATGGCCGCCACGCAACGCCGCTCGCGGCTTCTGGTCACCGTCTCGACAGCGCTGGTGCTGCTCTGGGTGGTCGTCGCCTCCTTTCCCTTCCTCTGGACGCTCTGGGGCTCGTTCAAGGTGCAGGCGGATTTCTTCAGCCTCGCCGACTGGCGCAATGCGCTGCGCGGCACCTTCACCACCATCCAGACCGGCAGCGCCTTCACAGGCCAGGGCTATGCAGGCGCCTGGGTGCAGGAGGAATTCTGGCGCGCGGCGATGAACACGCTGATCGTGGTCACCTGCGTGGTGGTGATCTCGCTGACCTTCGGCACGCTGGGCGGCTATGCGCTGGCACGTTCGGGCTTTCGCTACACGTTCTGGCTCCTGATGATCGCGCTCGTGTTTCGCGCCATGCCGCATATCACGCTCGTCTCTGGCTATCTGCTGCCGTTCTTCCAGTGGAATGTCTGGGGCCATCTGCCCACGGCGATCATCGTGCTGGTGGCCATCAACCAGCCCTTCACGCTGTGGATGCTGCACTCGTTCTTCCTCAACATCCCCAAGGATCTGGACGAAAGCGCCATGGTCGATGGCTGCACCCGCTTTCAGGCCTTTCGCCATGTCATCGTGCCGGTCATGTGGCCGGGTGTCATCACCACGGGGCTGTTCAGCTTCCTGCTCGCCTATAACGACTTTGCCGTGACGGCCATGTTGCTCAGCCAGCAAAACCAGACGATGATCCCGAAAATCGCCTCCTTCCTCGGCTCGACGCAGGTTGAGGGCAATGTGATGTTCGCCGTGGCGGCGGTCGTCTCTGCCACCGCGCCGCTCTTCGTGCTGATCCTGTTCTTCCAGCGTCAGATCGTCTCGGGCCTCACGGCGGGGGCGGTCAAGGGCTGACCCGCGCCGCCATCTTGCTGCAAATGCTCGCCGGGTCCGGGGCGACACCCCGGGGCCGCGACCTCAAGAAGACGCTGACATGACCTTCCAGCCCGAGAAAACCCTCATCCGCGCCCATCATGCCGCGCTCAGGCGCGCAACCCCCGACAGTGTCGCGCGCGCCCTTGCAGAGCATGCAAGCCCTGACTGGCACTGGCGCGGCATGCATCCATGGCATGAGCAGCACGGGCCAGAGGCCGTCGCCGCGGCCTTCTGGCACCCCTTCCTGCGCGCCATGTCCCGCGTCCAGCGCCGCGAGGATGTGTTCTTCGCGGGCCGCAACCAGATCGACGATTTCCAGTCCGTCTGGGTCGTGTCCATGGGCCATCTGATGGCCCTGTTCGACGCGCCGTTCCTGGGCATCCTGCCCACGCGGCGCATCGCCATGCTGCGCTATGCCGAATTTCATCGCATCGATGGCGGCCGGATCGTCGAGACCGCGTTTTTCTGCGACCTGCTGCACTTGATGCGGCAGGCAGGGCAGTCTCCGCTGCCGACGCAAACCGGCGCGCATCTCGTCCAGCCGGGCCCCGCGACCCATGACGGCGTGCACGACGGGCCGACCCCGCCCGCAGAGGGCGCGCAGACGCTCGAGCTGATCTGCCGCATGATCGGCGCGATCAACGATCACCGCGCCTATAGCGGCCCCGAGGAAGAGCTCGCCCTGAATTGGCACGAGGACATGTGCTGGTGGGGCCCCGAGGGCATCGGCGCGACCTATACGATCCCGCGCTATATCGACCAGCATCAGCGCCCGTTTCGCACGCAACTTGCCGACCGCGCCTTCAACGGCCATGTCGCGCGGCTGGCCGAGGGGTCCTATGGCGGCTTCTTCGGATGGCCGAACCTGTCGCTGACCCCGCTGGGTGGCTTCATGGGCCTTCCCGCAGGCCCGCGCGCCGACATGCGCGTGGTCGATATCTACCGCCGCGACGGCGACAAGCTGGCCGAGAACTGGATCTTCATCGACATGCTGCATTTCCTGAACATGCAGGGGCTCGATCTTCTGCCCCCCCGCACCGCGTCGGACCACTGACCACACTGGATGGCGAGGCCATGGATCCGAATAGCACCCGAGCCCTTTTCAGCCATGCTGTTTCTCGGCCGCCGGAATTTCAGCCGGCCGTCCTGCCGCCTATCCCTGCCTTTGGGCCCGCTGCGGGTGTGTCGGCGAGCGCTGTCATCCCTGCGCGGTCTTCTGCAATTCGGGGATATCGACCGCGGCGGTGACCTGCTTGTGCGAGAGCGCATCATCGTCGTCGTCATCGGAACTG
>SLKB01000119.1 GCA_007134805.1 Paracoccaceae bacterium | reverse complement strand
GCAAATCCCAGAATCTCGCCCCGCCGCAACGCGAAGCTGACATCGCGAATTTCGCGCCCGCGCGACAATCCGCGCACCTCCAATGCGATCTCAGCATTGTCCAGATCGGGGATATGCGGATCGCCTAGCATCAATTCGCGCCCGACCATCATGTTGATGATCTGATCGAGCGTCACATCGGCGGTGTCGCGCGTCCCGATCCACTGGCCATCGCGCATGACAGTCACCCGGTCGGAAATCCGGCGGATTTCATCCATCTTGTGGCTGATATAGATGATCCCTTTTCCCGCAGCGCGCAGCCGGTCAATAATGCGGAACAGCTCGTCGATCTCGCGGGAATTCAGCGCGGCAGTGGGCTCATCCATGACCAGCACGCGGGTATCGTAGCTCAGCGCCTTGGCGATCTCGACCATCTGCTGCTTGGCAATGCTCAGTCCCTGGACAAGCCGCGCCGGATCGAGCGAAACCTTCATCTGCCCAAACAACTCTGCCGCAGCGCGCTCCATCTCCTTGTCGTCGATGATAAAGCCCCAGCGCCGGGGCTCGCGCCCGATAAAGATATTCTGCGCGATACTGAGATCATTCATAAGGCTGAGTTCCTGATGAATGATCCCGATCCCGGCATCCTGCGCCATGCGCGGATTGGCAAAGCTTGCCTCCTGCCCTTCCAGCAGGATCGTGCCACCATCGCGCTGATAGACACCCGAGAGGATTTTCATCAAGGTGGATTTACCCGCGCCATTCTCGCCCATCAGGGCGTGAACCTCTCCGGCGCGCAGGTCAAATTGCACGTTGCGCAAGGCATGCACGCCGGGGAAGCGCTTTTCGATCCCGCTCATCTGGATAAGCGCATTCACTGGGTGACCCCGTAAAAACGGGCGGCGCTGGCACCCGTGATCTGCCCGCGCGCCTCGGCGCTCAATCCAGCCAGCCACTCGGCTGAAAGTGCGTGCCAGCCGCCATAAGACCCGGCCAACCGCAGCACCGGCCAGTCGGAGCCCCACATCAACCGTTCCGCCCCGAACCAGCCGAGGACCTGATCGAGAAGCGCAAAGAGCGTCTCACGCGGCTGCGCAAGCTGGCTTGGTGCCATCTCGGTCAGGATACCCGAGAGCTTGCAACAGGCCTCGGTTTCGCCCGCAAGCCGTGCCATGCCCCCGCGCCACAATTCGTGACGCGAATCATCTGGCGGCGCGCCGAGCGCGGGTTTTGCGACATGGTCGATCACCACGGGCAAGCCCGGGTTGGCTTTCAGCACGCAAAGCAGCGTTTCCAGATGTGCCGGGCGCACCAGAGCGTCAAAGCGCAAGCCCGCATCTTGCAGCGCTGTTGCCCAGCCTGCCCATGGTTGTGTCGCCAGCCAGTCGGGCGCGAGATCCTGCAACATGGGGCGGATGCCCCGCAATGCAGGATCTGTGGCCAGCGCAGCAACGCGTTCGGTCAGATCGGGCGTCGTGAGATCCACCCATCCCACAACGGCGGCGATGTGATCAGCCCCGCGCGCCTGATCCAGAAGCCACCGCGTTTCCGCCTCGGTCGGCGCGGCCTGCACCACGACCGCACGCGCGATACCCCGCTGATCCAGCCGGGCTTTCAGTTCCGCTGCAGTGAAATCGCGCGCAATCGGGGCCATCGCAGGGTTAGCCGCGTCCAGCCAGCCATAATCCCCGCGATCCAGCGTCCAGATATGGCAATGCGCGTCAACCTGGAACATCAGATCGTCGCACCCCCATCCACCAGCACTGCCTGACCAGTCATCAACCGGCTCTCATCCGACAGCAGATAGACAATCATCGGCACCAGATCATCGGTCACACCCAGCCGCCCCATGGGCTGGCGTGCCACAAAATCCCGCAGCGCCGCTTCGGGATCACCGGCCTGCGCGATCCTGCCGCGCAGCGATGGGGTATCGATCGTTCCGGGGCAGAGCGCATTGCAGCGCAAGCCCGCCTTCACGAAATCCGCTGCAATCGCTTTCGTCAGCCCGATCACTGCAGCCTTGGTCGTGCCATAGGCTGCCCGGTTGGGGAAGCCTTTGACCGAAGACGCCATCGAGGCCATGTTGAGAATGGCCGCCGCGCCTGTGACCTCGGCGCGGCGCAACAGGCCCGGGACGAAGGCCCGGCACATCCAGATCATGGACGAAACATTGAGGTTCCAGCTGGACTGCCAATCTGCGTCAGCGATTTCGAGAACGGTGCCATGATGGACGAAGCCTGCGCAATTGAACAAACCGTCCAGATCGGGCAACGCGACCGCAAGATCCGCGATGGCCGCGCTGTCGCAAACATCCAGTTGGCGTGTCTCAATCCGCCCCGCCCCATCTGCGTCCTCGAAATCCAGCAGACCGGCGTTGACATCCGTGGCGATCACAGAGGCGCCCTGAGCCGCACAGCCAAGAGCTGCGGCGCGACCAATGCCTTGGCCAGCCGCGGTCACAAGGATGGTTTTCCCTTCCAGCCGCATATCCCTCCCCCCGCAACTGACACAGACTCTCCCCAACCTGCATCATTTATATGTGAAAACATTATTCATATTTGGTAATCAGGCAACAAGAATCTTGGGTGCGCGAAAAAAAGTGCACCGGACGAGAAGGAGACAAGATGAGCGACACCAACGCAACGCGCGCCGCGCCGGATCGCTACAGGGCACCGGCGCTGGACAAGGGCCTTGATATTCTGGAACTCTTGGCGACCGAGGCAGGCGGACTAACACGGGCCGAGATCGTGCGCGCGATGGGCCGCAGCCAGTCCGAGATCTATCGCATGCTCGAACGCCTCGTGGCGCGAGGCTATGTCTGCAGGTCGCGCGAAGGCGACCGCTATGCGCTGAGCATGAAGCTGTTTCTTCTTGTCAACGAGCACCCGCCGGTGCGCAGACTGGTCGCGCAATCCCAGCCGCTGATGGATATGTTCGCCCGCACCACGCTGCAATCGTTGCATCTGGTCGTTCATGAAGGGCCTGTCGCGATTGTCATCGCGCAGGCCAGCCCGCCCAGCAACTGGGAATTCCGACTGCGTGTCGGAGCGCAGCTTGACCTTCTCACCACCGGTTCGGGCGAGACGCTTCTGGCCTTTCAGGATCGCGCGCGCTTCCTTGAAATGCTGCCCCATGCCCAGAGCGACCCGGCCCAGCATGATCCTGCCCTGTGGACGCGGTTGGAAACAATCCGTGCCGCTGGTCATCGCAGTGCTCCCAGTCGGCAGCTTGTGGGCGTCCGGGACATCTCGGTGCCGGTTCTTGGTCCCGATGGCAATGCCTTTGCGGT
>SLKB01000272.1 GCA_007134805.1 Paracoccaceae bacterium | reverse complement strand
CCAGCCGGAAGACATCCCGGAGGCCCTGTACGGTCTCTCCGGCGCGTCCGGTTGAATGCCGGGCGCGCGAAGCCCGTCGGCCGCGGCAGTGAATTTTCGTGATCATCCCGCTTATCCGCCGCAAGACACCACAAGCAGCGAACTCCCGACTCATGCAGTTGGTCCGCGCGGGCCGGACCTGCGCGGAACTCTATCTGACCCTGCGGCAAATCTTGCGCGGCTCACGGCCGCACAGGCGCTCAGCCTCGCGCTGGTGAACAGGCTCCTCTCGGTGCCGCTGGACGAGCTTGACCGGGCCATCGAGGATGCCCTGGCCAAACTGGGCGCGTTCTGCGGCTCGGATCGAAGCTACCTGTTCACCGAAACGCGCGCCGGGGTCATCTGCAACACCCATGAATGGTGCGCGCCGGACATCGCGCCAATGATCGACATGTTGCAGGATATGCCGATCGACCTGATCAAGCCCTGGCATGCGCCGTTCATGGACGATGGCCACGCCTATATCGCCGATGTTGGGGAACTCGACCCGGACCATCCGGTCCGACAAACGCTCGAGATGCAGGGCATCCGATCGCTTCTCGCCGTGCCGCTGGTTGAAAACGGGCGCTGCACAGGCTTCATGGGCTATGATTCGGTCCATCAGGTGCGCCATTTCCTTGAAGGCGAGATCTACCTGATTCGATCGGTCGCGAACATCATCTCGACCCAGCTTGCCCGCAAACGGGTCGAGGCCGAAATCACCCAGATCCGTCGCGAGAAGGATCACGAGCAACTGCGTTTGAAGGCCACGCTGGCCGCCTTCCCCGACATCCTGCTCGAACTCGACGCCAACGCGCGCTTCATCGCTGCACATAGCGGATGCGATGATCGCTTCGCGCTTCCGCCCGATGCCTTTCTCGGACGCACAATCGACGAGGTCCTGCCCCGCGACATCGCCGTGACCGCCCGACGCGCGATCGATGAGGTCAACAAGCATGGCTCGGTCGACGGGCTGCGCTATCGGATGGACTTTGCCGGCAGGCCGGTCTGGTTCGAACTCTCTGCCGCGCGCAGGCCAGCGCATCACCCAGATGACGCGCCGGGTTTCATCTTCGTGATCCGCGACATCTCGGACCGTGTCGAGGCCGATGACACGCTGCGCGAACGTGAAGCCCTCTATGCGGCGCTGGTTGAACTGTCTCCGATCGGGATCGCGCTCAATGACCTCGACACGGGCCGGTTTCTGCAAGTCAACGCGGCGTTACAGGCGCAAACAGGCTATGACGCCGGAGAGTTCGAGGCACTCACCTACTGGGACATCACCCCACTCGAATTCGCCGATCTCGAGGCGCAGGCCCTGTCAGATCTTCGCGCGAGCGGGCGTTACGGCCCGCTGGAAAAATACTATATTCGCAAGGACGGCACCCGCTACCCTGTCCGCTTGCGCGGGGTCCGCGTCACCGAGCGTGATGGAAGCGCGCGGATCTGGAGCTTTGTCGAGGATATTTCGGAAGAGAAGGCGCAGCGCGACATGCTGCAACGGCTGGGCGAGGTCGCGCAGCATACCCGCAACATGGTCATGATCACCGACCGGCATGGCCTGATCGAATGGGTCAACGCCGCCTTCGTGAAGCGCTCCGGCTGGTTGCCCGAAGAGGTCTGCGGCCGTTCGCTGGCCGATCACCTGCTCTCGGACTGTACGGACCTCGAGGCGCGCAACCTCATCGGGAAGGCTCTGTGCGACATCGAGTTGATCGAGGTCGAACTGCGCAGGAAAACCCGCTGCGGCGAGTTCTACTGGGTCAGGCTGGAATTGCAGCCGAGGCGCGACGCGCGCGGTCAGCATATCGGCTTCATCGCGGTCAAGACCGATATCACCGAGTATAACCGGCAACAGAATATCCTCAGTTCCATCTCCGACTTCTCGCAACGCTTGCTGAAGACCGATGATCTGATCACCGAACGCAACCGGATGCTGGAAGAAGTCGGGCGCGCGGCAAATGTCGACCGCGCCTACGCCTTCAAGGTCGACCCGCCGGTCAGGCTTGGCGATACCGAGGCCGACTGGATCGTCTCGCAACAATTTGAATGGTGCAATGCAGCGACACAACCGCAGATCAACAATCCGGAGATGCAGGGGCTGAACCTCGCCGAAGTCGGCCTGCAGCGCCTCGCGACACGCTTTGCCAAAGGATCTGCCTTCATCCTCGATGCCCCTGCGCAGATGACCGACCCGGAGCGCGCGCATTTCGAATCCCAGCAAATATCCGCGCTTTGCGTTTTTCCGGTCATCACCGACGGGCGCTATGTCGGCTTTCTGGGCTTCGACATCTGCCGAGAGAAGACCGACCACCCGTTCGAGGGCTGGTCGCCCCTTGTCATCAATGCGCTTGCGACGACTGCGAACAATTACGCCTCGGCGCTGGATCGCCAGACCGGGCAGGCGCGGCTGCTTGCAGCGGTCAATGCGCTCAAGGACGGGTTCGTCTTTTTCGATGCCGAAGAGCGCCTCGTGCTTGCCAATGCGCGCTACCGAGAGCTTCATGCCGACAACGCCGCCGCCATCGTCCCCGGCGCGCATATCGAGGATATCCTGCGAAGTGGCCTCGCGAACGCATGTTATGCCGATGCCATCGGCCGCGAGGAAGCATGGCTGGGCGAAAGGCTCACGGCATTCCGCGAGTGCAGGCCGCTTGTGAACCGGCTGAGCGATGGCACGGTCCTGCAGATCATGGAACACCCCACAGCCGATGGGGGCCGCGTGGGGCTGCGGGTGGATGTCACGGAACTCTATGGCGCGCGCGAAGCTGCGCGGGCGGCGGAAACTGCGGCCTCACGCGCGAAGGAACAGCTTCTTGATGCCGTAGCCGCCCTTGAAGACGGGTTCCTGCTCTTCGACAAAGACGACAGGTTGGTCATGGCCAACGAGCGCTACCTCGAGATGTATCCGCTCACTGCGCCCGCGGTCGTGCCCGGGGCCCGTTTCGAGGATATCCTGCGCCACGCGGTGGTCGCCGGAGAGATCATCGACCAGAACGGCCGCGATCCGGAAATCTGGATTGCCGAGACCTTGGCGCGACACCAGATGGCCGATGCGGCCGTAACCGAAACGCTTGCGGACGGACGGATCGTGCGGCTGCGCGACACTCCGACTCGCGCTGGGGGGCGTGTCGGTCTGCGCGTGGATATCACCGAGATCACCCGCGCGCGCGAAGCGGCCGAAGCAGCCAACAGGGCGAAATCCGAATTTCTGGCAAATATGAGTCACGAAATCCGAACACCCTTGAACGGTGT
>SLKB01000082.1 GCA_007134805.1 Paracoccaceae bacterium | reverse complement strand
CGCGCCGGATGGCTTGTCGCTGGCCCTGTCCTTCCTGCGCGACAAGCTGATGCCCTGAGCCGCGCAGCGCGGCTTGGTGACCCCGGCAGGATTCGAACCTGCAACCTGCCCCTTAGGAGGGGGCTGCTCTATCCAGTTGAGCCACGGGGCCGCGGACCTGCTTTAGCCTGTTTCGGGACGGGCTGTCACTACCTTGCGCGCGCGTATTCGGGGGCTTGGCCTTGTCGGGTGGCGGGGATAACATGACAGCGCCTCCAGCAAGAAGGACGTCCTGCGTGCCCCCTTACCTGCCCCCGCAATCGCAACGTCCGCTGACCCTTCGCGATGTCTCCGAGGCGAGCGGCGTGAGCGAAATGACCGTGAGCCGGGTCTTGCGCAACCGCGCCGATGTCTCGGCGGCGACGCGGGAAAAGGTGCTCGCGGCGGCAAAGAAGCTGGGCTATGTGCCCAACAAGATCGCCGGGGCCCTCGCCAGCCAGCGGGTCAATCTGGTGGGCGTGATCATTCCGTCGCTGTCGAACATGGTCTTCCCGGAGGTGCTCTCGGGCATATCCGAGGCGCTTGAGGATTCGGGGCTGCAGCCTGTCTTCGGGGCGACCGACTACAAGGTCGCGCGCGAAGAGAATGTCATCTACGAGATGCTGTCCTGGCGGCCTTCGGGGATGATCGTCGCGGGGCTGGAACACACGGATGCGGCGCGCGCGATGCTCGAGAATTCGGGGATCCCGATTGTCGAGATCATGGATATCGACGGCGAGCCTGTCGATTCGATGGTCGGCATCTCGCACCGCCGCGCGGGCCGCGAGATGGCCGAGACGATCCTTGCCGCAGGCTATCGCAGGATCGGGTTTCTGGGCTCGAAGATGCCCGACGATCACCGTGCGCGCAAACGCCTCGAAGGGTTTTCCGAGGCGCTGCAGGGGGCGGGCCTGCGACTGGAGGCGACCGAGCATTACGCGGGCGGCTCGTCGCTCGCCAAGGGGCGCGAGATGACGCAGGCGATCCTGAGCAAGGCCCCGGATCTGGATTTTCTCTACTTTTCCAACGACATGATCGGAGCGGGCGGATTGCTGTACTGCCTGGATGCGGGACTGGATGTGCCCGGAAAGATCGGGCTTGCCGGGTTCAACGGGCTCGAGTTGCTGGACGGGCTGCGCATGCGGCTTGCGACCACGGATGCCTGCCGGCGCGAAATCGGCACCAGGGCCGCGCAGATCGTGGCCGGGATCTCGGATGACGGGGTGATCGGGGCCAAGCGTATCGAGCTCGCCCCGCGCGTGGCGCCGGGCGACACGATCCGGCGCGCGCAATGAGCGCTGCCGCGGGGGTTTTCCTTGCCTCGAGGCGGGGGTAAAAGCGCGGAACACAGCCGGGCGAAAGGGCAGCATCATGACGATGGACAAGACATTCGACGCCGCATCGGTCGAGGCCCGGATCCTGAAGCTCTGGGACGCGGCAGAGGCGTTCAAGGCCGGCGCGAATGCGACGCGCGCTGAGAGTTTCTGCGTGATGATCCCCCCGCCGAACGTCACCGGAAGCCTGCATATGGGCCACGCGTTCAACAATACGCTGCAGGACATTCTGGTGCGCTGGCACCGGATGCGCGGCTTCGACACGCTGTGGCAACCCGGGCAGGACCATGCGGGCATCGCCACGCAGATGGTGGTCGAGCGGGAACTCGCGAAAGAGGGCAAGCGGCGCTCAGATTTCACGCGCGAGGACTTCCTTGCGAAAGTCTGGGAGTGGAAGACGCAATCGGGCGGCACGATCATCGGGCAGCTCAAGCGGCTGGGCTGTTCGCTCGACTGGTCGCGCAATGCGTTTACCATGTCGGGTGCGCCCGGCGCGCCTGCGGGCGAAGAGGGCAATTTTCACGACGCAGTGATCAAGGTCTTTGTCGATATGTACACCAAGGGCCTGATCTACCGGGGGAAACGCCTCGTCAACTGGGACCCGCATTTCGAGACCGCAATCTCCGATCTCGAGGTCGAGAATATCGAAACCGACGGCCACATGTGGCATTTCAAATACCCGCTCGCCGGGGGGGTCACCTATCGCTACCTCGAGAAGGATGCAGACGGCAATGTGGTCGTCGATGAAGAGCGCGACTATATCTCCATCGCCACCACGCGCCCCGAGACGATGCTGGGCGACGGGGCGGTGGCAGTTCATCCATCGGATGAGCGTTATGCGCCAATAGTCGGAAAACTATGCGAAATCCCGGTAGGGCCGAAAGAGCATCGCCGGTTGATCCCGATCATCACCGACGATTACCCGGACCCGGAATTCGGCTCGGGCGCAGTGAAGATCACGGGCGCGCATGATGCCAATGACTATGGCGTTGCCAAGCGCGGCGGCATTCCGATGTACCGGCTGATGGACACGCGCGCAGTGATGCGCGACGACGGTGCGGCCTATGCCGAGGCCGCCGCGATCGCCGGGGCCGTGGCGCGCGGGGAGCGGATCTTGTCCGAGGCCGAGGCCGATGCGCTGAACCTTGTCCCCGACCACCTGCGCGGCCTCGACCGCTATGCGGCCCGCAAGGCCGTGGTGGCAGAAATTACGTCCGAAGGGCTGGCGGTGATGACTCGCGCCGATGACCCGCGACTGGGCCGCAAGCCTGGCGCAGAGGATGACCCGGAGGCGCTGGTCCCGCTGGTCGAAGCCAAGAAGATCATGCAGCCCTTCGGTGACCGCTCCAAAGTCGTGATCGAGCCGATGCTGACCGACCAGTGGTTCGTGGACACCGCCAAGATCGTCGGCCCGGCGCTGGACGCGGTGCGCGACGGCCGCGTGAAGATCATGCCCGAGAGCGGCGAGAAGACCTATTATCACTGGCTGGAGAATATCGAGCCCTGGTGCATCTCGCGGCAGTTGTGGTGGGGGCATCAGATCCCGGTCTGGTATGATGAGGATGGCCGGCAGTATTGCGCATCGACCGAAGCCGAGGCGCAAGCACATTCCCCGGGCAAGACGCTTTACCGCGACCCTGACGTGCTCGACACCTGGTTCTCGTCAGGGCTCTGGCCGATCGGGACGCTGGGCTGGCCGGAAGAGACAGACGAACTCAAGCGCTATTTCCCGACTTCGGTGCTCGTCACGGGCTCGGATATCCTGTTCTTCTGGGTTGCCCGCATGATGATGATGCAGCTTGCCGTGGTGAATGATATTCCCTTCCGCGAGGTCTATCTGCATGGGCTGGTGCGCGACGCCAAGGGCAAGAAGATGTCGAAAAGCCTTGGCAATGTCATTGATCCGCTTGAGATCATTGACGAAT
>SLKB01000077.1 GCA_007134805.1 Paracoccaceae bacterium | reverse complement strand
TACACCGAATCAGAGATCGCGCGCGTCGCGCGTTCGGCCTTCGAGCTTGCCATGCGCCGCAATCGCAAGCTGTGCTCGATGGAAAAGGCCAATGTCATGGAATCGGGGGTGCTCTGGCGCGAGGTCGTGACCGAAATTTCAGCCGATTACCCCGAGGTCGCGCTGAGCCACATGTATGCCGACAATGGCGCCATGCAGCTTGTCCGCGCGCCCAAGCAGTTCGACGTGATCGTGACCGACAACCTCTTTGGCGACATCCTGTCCGATTGCGCCGCGATGCTGACCGGCAGCCTCGGCATGCTGCCATCGGCAAGCCTCGGGGCGCCGATGGCAAATGGGCGCCCGCGCGCGATGTACGAGCCCGTGCATGGCTCTGCACCTGATATCGCCGGGAAAGGGATCGCCAACCCGATCGCGAGCATTCTCAGCTTCGCCATGGCGCTGCGCTACAGTTTCGATCAGGGCGACGCGGCAACGCGGCTCGAATCGGCGATCGAGGCAGTGCTCGCGGACGGGCATCGCACGGCAGATCTCATGGGGCCCGAAGGCGGCACCCCGATTTCGACATCCGCGATGGGCACCGCGATCCTCGAGAAGCTCGACGCGAGCCTGTAGGCGCTTGCCGCGTTTCTGTATACCGTTGTGCACTGTTTACCTCGTGCACAGAGTTGCGTATGCTGCGCGCGAAACCACGGAGGGGGCACAGCCATGACCGACACGACGATTCCCGATATCATCTACACCAAGGTTGACGAGGCGCCCGAACTTGCCTCGGCCTCGCTCCTGCCGATCATTCGCAGCTTCGCCGATGCCGCCGGTGTGCGGATCGGCACGCGCGACATCTCGCTTGCCGGGCGGATCATCGCGGCCTTTTCCGACCTGCTGACGCCCGAGCAGCGCCAGAGCGATGACCTCGCGGCGCTGGGTGAGCTGGTCAAGACGCCACAGGCCAATGTGATCAAGCTGCCCAATATCTCGGCCTCGGTGCCGCAGCTGGTCGCAGCGATCCGCGAATTGCAGGCACAGGGCTACGCACTGCCCGACTACACCGAAAACCCGCAGACCAATTCCGAAAAGGACGCCCGCGCCCGCTATGATGCGATCAAGGGCTCGGCCGTGAACCCGGTGCTGCGCGAGGGCAATTCGGACCGCCGCGCCGCCGCGGCCGTCAAGCGCTACGCCCAGGCCAACCCGCACCGCATGGGCGCCTGGAGCCCGGACAGCAAGACCCGCGTGTCGGCCATGTCGGGCGGGGATTTCTTCTCGAACGAACGCTCCGCGACGCTGCCCGCCGCCTCCGAGGCGCGCATCGTCCATGTCGCCGCCGACGGGACCGAGACTGTTCTGAAGGACAAGCTGTCCTATCCTGCGGGAACCGTGGTTGACGCCACCTTCATGTCGGCCAAGGCGCTGGGAGAGTTCCTCCATGCAGAGATCGCACGCACACAGGAAGAGGGCACGCTGTTTTCGCTGCATCTGAAAGCCACGATGATGAAGGTCTCGGACCCGATCATCTTCGGCCATGCGGTCAAGGCCTGGTTGAAGCCGGTCTTTGACCGGTATGGCGATGAGTTGGACGCGCTGGGCGTCGATCCGAATTCCGGCCTGGGCGACCTGATGGCCCGCGTGCGCGGCAAGTCCGAGATCGAAGACGCGATCACCGAGGTGATGGCCGCGCGCCCGCCGCTCTACATGGTCAATTCCGACAAGGGGATCACCAATCTGCATGTGCCCTCGGACGTGATCATCGATGCCTCCATGCCCGCGCTCATCCGTGCGGGCGGGAAGGGCTGGGGGCCGGACGGGAAGGAACACGATGCCGCCTGCGTCATCCCCGACAGTTCCTACGCGCCCGTCTATGACGAGACGATCCGCTATTTCAAGGAAACCGGCAAGCTAGATCCTGCAACCTGCGGCACGGTGCAGAATATCGGCCTGATGGCGCAGAAGGCCGAGGAATATGGCAGCCACCCCACCACTTTCGAGATCCCGGCCGATGGCACGGTCCGCATGGTGCTTGCCGATGGCACGGTCCTGCATGAGCATGAGGTCTCGGCCGGCGATATCTGGCGCTCGGCCTCGACGCGCAAGGCCCCGATCGAGGATTGGGTCGATCTCGCCATCGACCGTCAGCGCGCGGAAGGCTGCGAGGCGATCTTCTGGCTCGACGCGAACCGCGCCCACGATGCCGAGCTGATCGCCTATGTCAAACCCCTGCTCGAGGTGCGCGGCGTGGCCGACAAGTTCAGCATCATGGCCCCGCGCGAGGCGACGCGCCAGACGCTCGAGACCATCCGCGCGGGCAAGACCTCGATCGCGATCACCGGCAATGTGCTGCGCGACTATCTCACCGACCTCTTCCCGATCCTCGAGTTGGCAACCTCGGCCAAGATGCTCTCTATCGTGAAGCTCATGCAGGGCGGCGGGCTGTTCGAGACTGGCGCGGGCGGCTCGGCGCCCAAGCATGTCCAGCAGCTGGTCGAGGAGAACCATCTGCGCTGGGACTCTCTGGGCGAGTTCTGCGCGCTGGGCGAAAGCCTGAAATTCCTAGCCGATATGCAGGGCAACGAAAAGGCGCGCCTGCTCGGCGAGGCCGTCGATACTGCAACCCAAGGGATCCTCGACCATGACCGCTCGCCCAGCCGCAAGGTCGGCGAGCCGGATAATCGCGACAGCCATTACTGGTTCGCGCGCTACTGGGCCGAAGCGCTGGCCGGGCAGTCGAAGGATGCAGAGCTTGCCAGGCATTTCGCCCCTGTCGCGAAAAAACTGGCCGAGGCTGAGGCGGCAATCCTCTCCGAACTCGCATCCGCGCAGGGCAAGCCCGCCGATATCGGCGGCTACTACCACCCCGATCCGCAAAAGACCGCCGCGGTCATGCGCCCCTCGGCCACGCTGAACGCGATCATCGGCTGAGGCCGGCAGGCACCGAAAGACCATGGAAATACGAAAGGCCCCGGGCAATGCTCGGGGCCTTTTCCGACTGGGGGATGGTGGGTGATGACGGACTCGAACCGCCGACATTCTCGGTGTAAACGAGACGCTCTACCAACTGAGCTAATCACCCGCTTTCGCGTCATCTAGTCAATATCGCCGGGTAACGCAATATCGCAAAGCCGGGGTCAGTCGAACCAGCTGCGCAGGCTCTGCTCGAACGGGCGCGGCGCCTCGGCATGCAGCCAATGCCCCGCCCCCGGCAGTTTCGCAAAGCGCGCATTCGGAAACAGCGCCTTGATTGCAGGGCGGTGCGCAGGTTGCACATAATCCGAGGCGGCCCC
>SLKB01000021.1 GCA_007134805.1 Paracoccaceae bacterium | reverse complement strand
GCCTGCAAGAGTTCGAGACGGCGCACGGCCCCCGCTTCAAGCCCGACCCCTATTGGCGCAACGACAGGTCGAAATGACCGCATGCCTTGAAACGGACGACCGCGCGGTCGACTGGATCCTGCAGATATTGGACGCGACCTTTGCGTTGCCCTGCCGCTGGGCCTGGGCAAGCCCGTGACCCTGATCAACGCCCTGGTGCGCCGGGCCTGCGACGACAGCTCGATCCGGCTGCGGATCTTCACCGCGCTGACGCTGGAACGCCCCCTCCCGTCCTTGGACATGGAGCGGCGCTTCCTCGAACCCGCGCTCGACCGGCTCTTCGGCGATTACCCGCAGGTCGACGACGCCCGCCTGCTGCGCGACGGGACGTTGCCGGACAACATCGAGGTCACCGAGTTCTTCCTCCAGGCGGCGAACTCGCTGATTCCGTAGCTTTCAGCTACCAGTCAGGCCGACTCGTCGCTCGCGTAGATCACCGCCCGGATCTTCGGCGTCGTCGTCGCCTGCTTGTGAACAGAAATCAGCATGCGACACCCCCGTCCCGATACCCCCGCAGGATCGACCTTGCCATGAACAGGGCCGTCCGGCGCGGGTCCATGCGATCATCCGGGATAGAACACGTAGGCGCAGAGGACGGCGAAGATCGGTTCGCCAACCGTGCCTTTGAGTGGGCATCGCGTCAGTCGGCCATCTGTTTTCATATGATGCTGTCGGTGGAGCCAACCGTGGAACTGGCAAAGCGCAACTTGCCCCAGCGGATCGCCCCCGCTGGACGAGGAAAACCCGGAATCGCGCCAGCGGACCAAGCCTGCGCGCTTGCGCGATGCCGGCAACATCATGCTCTCGAAAGAATTCGCGGGCGGCATCCTGATCATGACAGCGGCGAACTGGGCGGTAGGGCTGCGCTCGACGACGACGGGCGAATTTCTTCAGGCCTCGGGTGGGATCACACCTTTGCGCAAAATGAAATTGCCATAGAAGCGCCGTTCCTGTGTGCGCAGGATCACGAAAGATTCTGCCGCTGCCGCATAAAATGCGAAACGCTCGGTCAAGGCGATCTCGAAGCCCTTGGCGTGGATCAAGGGCTGCGCATCGGCCACCGGTTCGGCCAGAGTATCAGGTGTATCCACCTGACACATGGCGCGCACAGGCGGGCGCTGTTGATCAAATGAATCGATCGGCATCAGCGCCAGAACGGCTTCCAAAGCCGCCACGGAATCGCCCGCGAAATCCACATGCCGACCCCAAGGGGTTTTCCGCCCGGCCGCATGGGCAGGGAAATTGGCATCCACGATGGTAATCTGATCGCCATGGCCCATTGTGGCCAAAGCGTGCAAGGCTTCAGGGCTCAGGCGGGGGTCAATACCGATAAGCATGACACTAGCTCTCCTTCACTGTCAGGCCCGCCAGCACGCGCGCGGCGGTTTCATCTGTAACAAGTGTCGTCAATCTGACGCGGTGATGCGCCGCACGGATGACCGGCGCGCGTGCACTTCCGCCACAGGCCAGAACCCGCGCGCCGGCCTGCGCGATCTGTGCAAGCCCGACTGCCATGACACGGGAATTCACTTCGAAATGGCAGCTCTCGCCTTGTGCATCGACAATCTGTGCCAGAATTTCGCCTACAGCGCCCGCGCGCCCGAATTCCTCTGCCTCGGCCCGTGACAGGCGGCTGAGAGCCAGAGATGCGCCCAGATCACCAGCCCCGAAAACCGCTATGTCCAGTTGCTCGGCTAGATCGAAAAGCGCCTGAAGCCCGCATCCCGAAATCAGTCGCGCGCGGGTATCAGGGTGATCGACAACCAGTGGCGCAGGCAGAAACACAACCTCGCACCCCAGAGCAGTGGCCATGCGCGCGGCCAGCGCGCCTGGATTGGGGCGGCCCGAACGCACTTGCCCACCAAGCAGCGACAAGACCAGCGCATCGGGGCGCAAGGGCGGCTGGAAGGCGTCCAGTGCGCGGGTGAGCGTGCGGCCCCAACCCAGCCCGATCCGTGTTCCGGGGGCGATCCGGTCAGACAAGAGCCGCCCCAAAGCTAGCCCGATTGCTGTCTCTGGTGCGGTATCGGGCAGCGATGGAACAACCACCACCTCGGCGATCCCCAACTCCTGCTCGACGGCCAGCGCCAGCGCCGTAAGGTCACCTTCGGGCTGATCAATCCAGACCCGGATTTCCCCCAACGCGCGCGCCTGCTCCAAGGCCTTGTTGATGGTCGCTCGGCTGACCCCGAGGCGTTCTGCGATCTGCGCCTGGGTCAAGCCATAGCCGTGCGCTAGCCACGCCGCCCGCAGGCGCAAGCTGCGAGGATCGGAGGGTGTGCTCATGGTTGCCCCAGAATGGCGCGTATTTTCACCAGTGTCGGGGTTGCCGCCTCCAGTTGGGGCAAATGCCCTGCGCCTGTGATCAGATGCAACTGCGCCTCTGACCAAGCGGCAGGCAAGACAGGATCAGATGCAATGATGGCATCTTCCGTGCCGCGGATGATGTGGATGGGCAGAGTGCCAAGCTGCGGTAGATGGGGCGCAAGCTGGGCGTCGAGATCGGGTAAGATGGCGGCCACTGCGCGTAGCGCCGCGCCGCGCGCGGGGTCCTGCATCTGGACGAATACCCGTCGCGCCATGGCAGGTGTGATCAGGGCGGGGCGCGCCACCATCCGGCCCAGTACATCGCGCATACTGTCTGCATCGGATGCATTGCAAATTGCGCTCAGAAAGTTCGGGTCAACGGCTGCACCCAGCCCCGCCGGGGCAATCAGGATAAGCCCGGAAAGACGTTCGGCGCGCAGGCTGGCTGCGCGCATCGCCACTGCCGCTCCGAAGGAATGGGCCATGAGCCAGACCGGGCGCGGGGCCAGAGCATCAAGAATTGCGGCCAGATTCAGGCCAAATCCGTCCAGCCCATCGGTTGGGAGTTGAGGCGCAGAGGCCCCATGACCCGGCAGGTCAACCAGTGTAAGCGCTAAATCGGTGCGCAGCGCAGGCTCTGCCAGCATCCAGACCGACATATCCGCGGCGAAGCCGTGTATCGCCAGCACCTGAGGCCCTCCTTGCGGACCAGCCTGACGCAGCGCCGTGGCAATCCCGTGAAAAACGGCGCGTTTGTTCATATTGTCGTCAAACGCCCCAGCACCTGACCGACCTCTGCAATATCGCCCGGCTCGACCAGACATTCGCTCAGCACCCCGTCCCCGGGGGCTTCAATCTCCATCACCAGCTTGGGCGTCGTGACCTGTAACACGGCCTGCCCCTTGGCAACAGTCGTGCCCGGCGCGACCAGCCAG
>SLKB01000304.1 GCA_007134805.1 Paracoccaceae bacterium | reverse complement strand
CCCTCATTATTGCAGCTCTGACGGCGTGCGTGGTCGTGGCGCTCCCGTGACGAACTTGTCCCATAATGCTTCCTTCCATTCCTGCGAAAGGATCGCACCATCAAACCGTGGGATCAAACAGTTGCTGAAGCTGAACACCACCTAGCCCGATCTGAAGGCTACCTCTCACGCCTGAGAACACATCGGTCCCGATATGGCTAGTGTTGAGTGAAAGAAGGAAACTGCTGCTGTGCGTTCCCTTCTTCTACATCTTTCTTCCATTACTTATACCCATTCCTCCGGGGCCTTTTCTGGGGCACTACAGGGGGCCAAGGACCTCGACCGGCCTTCGCGAAACGGGCTGAAAACACTGGCTGGGGTGGTAGGATTCGAACCTACGGTACACGGTACCAAAAACCGCTGCCTTACCACTTGGCTACACCCCAACAGTCGCTGGGCTTTTAGCCAAGCACCGGGGGGGCTGCAAGGTGATTCTTTAGTGCCCATGCGCGGGGTTCAGCTACGGGCGCGCCCCACGAAACGCGGCAGAAGTGCTGAGAAATCGCGCCCGCTTCCATCCTCGGTCTCTACGAATTGTGCATAAAGTGCGGTGGCCCGCGCACCCATCGGCGTGTCGGCATTCACGGATTGCGCGGCCTGTTGCGACAGGCGGAGATCCTTGAGCATCAAGTCCGCCGCGAAGCCGGGTTTGTAGTCATTGTCGGCCGGGCTTTGCGGGCCGACGCCCGGGGCCGGGCAGTAGGCGTTCATCGACCAGCTGTAACCGGACGAGGTCGAGACCACATCGAACATCCGCGCGCGGTCGAGCCCGAGCTTGTCGGCTAGCGCGAAGGCCTCGCAGGTGACGGCCATGGTCACACCGAGGATCATGTTGTTGCAGATCTTGGCAGCCTGTCCGGCGCCCGCGTCTCCGCAGTGGACGGCCTTTTGTCCCATCACCTCGAACAGCGGCGCGACTGTCTGGAATGCGGCCTCCGGTCCCCCCACCATGAAGGTCAGCGTGCCTGCTGTCGCGCCCCCAACCCCGCCCGAGACAGGCGCATCAAGCGCGGCCATCCCGGCGGCGCGCGCCTGTTCGGCGACACTGCGGGCGCTGTCCACATCGACTGTCGAGCAGTCGCACAGCACGGCGCCGGGGCGCATGACACTCAGCACCTCGGCGGCTACGGTGCGCAGGATCGTGCCATTGGGCAGCATGGTAATGACGACATCCGCGTCTTGTGCGGCCTCTGCCGCCGAAGCGGCCCCATTGACACCTTCGGGCACTGGCGCGGACAGATCGAAACCCTGCACATCATGCCCGGACTTTGCCAGATTGGTGGCCATCGGACTGCCCATGTTGCCAAGGCCAATGAAACCGATCTTCATGCGTCCGCCTCCTCTCCCAGATCCAGTTGCAGTTCATCTGCGCCGAGGGGGGCCAGCATCGCGGCGACCTCATCCCCGGTCACGTCCTCAGCGCGCGCGTGGCGCCAGCGCGGGTTTCGGTCCTTGTCGATGATCGCCGCACGGATGCCCTCGATGAAGTCGCCCTGTTCCATGGACCGCCATGTAAAGCGCAACTCCTGTGCGAGCGCGTCCTCGATCTCGGCGTCAGACCCGAGGCGCCGCAGCATCTCGAGGGTGCAGGCGACCGACAGGGGTGCATTGCGCCTAATCGCCTTGGCGGTCTTTGCGGAGAATTCGGTGCCCGCAGCCTCGAGGCCTGGAAGCACCTGCTCAAGGCGCCGCGCGCCGAAGGCGTGGTCGATCTCGGCCTGATGCGGCTGCAATTCCGCCTCCGGCGCGGGGTGAGGCGTGATCGCATCCAGATCACCGCTCTCGCGCAACGCGGCTTTCAGATCCTGCCACTGCGCTTCGGGCAGAAAGAAATCTGCAAATCCTGCCCGGATTGCATCACCGGGCGCCATCCGCGCGCCGGTCAGCCCCAGATAGGCGCCGAGATGGCCCGGCGCTTGCGCGAGCCATTTTGTCCCGCCGACATCCGGGACGAGGCCGATGCTGCATTCGGGCATCGCGATTTGAGAGGTCGCACCGACAATGCGATGGCTCGTATGACAGCCGAGGCCCACTCCCCCGCCCATGGTGAAGCCTTGCAGGAAGCTCACGACCGGCTTGCGATAGCGCGCGATCCTGGCGTTCATGCGGTATTCATCAACCCAGAAGCGCCGTCCGTAGCTGTAATCGCCCGCGCGCCCCGTAGCATACATCTGCGCGATATCGCCGCCCGCGCAGAAGGCGCGCGTTCCTTCTGCATCAATCAGGACGAGCGCTACCGCGTCATCTTCAGCCCAGTCGCGCAGCGCCGCGTCGATCGCCAGGCACATCGTGTAGCTCAGCGCGTTCAGCGCGTCGGGGCGCGTCAGCGTGATGCAGCCGGCGCGCCCCTCGCGCCGGATATTGACCCCGTCGCTCATTGGTTCGCTGCCAGCATCTGACGCGCCACGATTAGACGCATGATCTCGTTTGTACCCTCGAGGATCTGATGCACGCGCAGATCGCGGACCAGTTTCTCGATCCCGTAATCGGCCAGATAGCCATAGCCACCATGCAGTTGCAGGCACTGATCGGCGATGCGGCTGCCCGCTTCCGTCACGAATTTCTTCGCCATCGCACAATATTTCGTGGCATCCGGTGCACCGTGATCAAGTTTCCACGCCGCCTGCCGCAGCAGAACGCGCGCCGCCTGCAACTCGATTTCCATATCGGCGAGCCGGAATTGCAGCGCCTGAAACTGATCAAGGCTCTGGCCGAAGGCGCTGCGTTCGCGCATATAGGTCAGCGTCGCGTCAAGCGCTGCCTGCGCACCGCCCAGCGAGCAGGCGGCGATGTTCAATCGCCCTCCGTCGAGCCCGGCCATCGCGTATCGGAAGCCATGGCCTTCGTCGCCCAGCAACGCCGAGGCCGGCAGGCGACAATCATCGAACTGCACTTGCCGCGTCGGTTGCGATCGCCAGCCCATCTTGTCTTCCAGCCCGCCGAAGCTCAGCCCTTCGGTGCCAGCCATCACAACAAGTGCCGAGATCCCCTTGGGGCCTGGCTCTCCCGTCCGCGCCATCACGATATAGCCGTCCGAATAGCCCCCGCCCGAGATGAAGGCCTTTGTGCCGTTGAGGATATATCCAGCGTTGTCGCGCGCGGCGCGGGTCTTGAGCGCGGCCGCGTCCGAGCCCGAGCCCGGCTCGGTCAGGCAATAGGACATGAAACAGTCAAGCCCGACCACTTGCGGCAAGAGTTCCGCATGCATCGTCTCAGAGCCGAACTTGTCGATCATCGCCGCGCACATGTTGTGGAT
>SLKB01000192.1 GCA_007134805.1 Paracoccaceae bacterium | reverse complement strand
TGCCAAGCCCGATGCCGAGCGCCAGCATCAAGAGGATATTGATGGGCGAGGTCGCCGCTGTCCCTGCATCCAGTGCAACGGCCACAAATGGCGCCTCGGTCAGCAGTGCCACCAGCGAGATCATGCTGTAACCCGGCAGCACCAGCAAGATCAGCGGCCAACCCTTGAGGATCCGCCGGACCCCCAACATGAGCGCAACCCCAAGGCCGAACGCGACCCCGTAGCGGATCTGCAAAGCGAGCGCCACGCGCTGCGCCTCAAGCGCGGGGAACTGGGGGTCGGCTACCATTGCCGCTGCAGCCTCGGTGGCCACGGCGCCCAGCGCTGGCTCGGCCACTGTGCTGCCGAACCCAAGCGCAAAGGCAAATCCCATCAGCCAGACCGGGTGGCCGTGGCGCGCCATGGCATCTGCCAGGGCCTCGCCGATCGGAAACAGGCTCATCTCCAGCCCCTGCACCAAAAGCGTCAGGCCCACCAGAACCGCCAGAAAGCCGAGCACAAGCCCGGCGGGGTTCCGCGGCACCGCGCCCAACACTAGCGCGTGAAAGGCGCCAATCGTCAGCACGATCAGCAGCATGTCGCGCAGCGTCGCAATCAATACGGTGGCAAGGGCATGCAGGTGGATCATCTGGCGTGCGTGGGTTTCCGGGTTTTCACAAAGGTATTTCAATGTCATACTTGGGAAATTCTGGAAAAATAAACAGAATCCGCCGGATCAATGCTCAAATCCATCCTCGTCGCCTCTGATATCTCCTCACGCGCGACGCCCGCAGTCCGACGGGCCGTGAAACTTGCCGATGCAAGCGGGGCGCGTCTCACTGTGCTGCACGTGGTCGAGGATGATCTGCTTGCGGAGCGCGCGCGTGAGGAAATTGCCGACGCCGATGGGTTTCTGTCAGATCAGGTCGCGGGCTCGGGCGCACCCACTCTAGCAGAGGTTGTCGTGGTCACGGGTCACGCCTTTCATGCTATTGGTGAAGAAGAACGCACGCGCGACGCGCATCTTCGCCAGTTCCAGTCCACGCGGCGCGAACTGGGTCGGTTCATCCAGGGCGTTGACCTGGGGGATCTGGACTGCAGCGCCCGCATCATCATCATCGACGACGCGGACGCGGATGCCATTGCCGGTCTTGTCGAACAGGCGAAGTCCGATCTTCTCGTGATCGGGACGCGCGGGCTCTCCGGGTCCGAGCGCCTGTTCCTGGGCAGCGTGGCGCAAGAGTTGATGGGCAGCCTGGAGATCGACGTGCTGTCCGTGCCGCTGCAGGCATGAGCCGCCGCTTCCCACATATCCCCGGCTGCACCGCGCCGCTCTACGGGGTGTAGCGCATGTCTGATCTGGTCATGGTCCTTGCCCTGCTGGGGGCGGCAGTGGTGATGTTCGCCATCAACCGCCCCCGCATGGACGTGGTTGCCGTCATCATGATGGTCGCCCTGCCGATGACGGGTGTGATTTCCATGTCCGAGGCGCTGGTGGGCCTGTCGGACCCGAACATTGTGCTTATTGCGGCGCTCTTCGTGATTGGCGAGGCACTGGTGCGCACGGGCGTGGCGCAACGCCTCGGCGACTGGCTGACCGCGCGCGCGGGCGCGAGCGAGGCGAAGCTGATCTTCCTGCTGATGGTGATCGTGGCGGGGGTTGGGTCATTCATGTCCTCGACAGGGGTGGTCGCGATCTTCATCCCCATCGTGCTGCGCATTGCACGCAGTGCCCGCATCCCGGCCGGGCGGTTGATGATGCCGCTGTCAGTGGCCGCGCTGATCAGCGGGATGATGACGCTGGTGGCGACCGCACCCAATCTAGTGGTGCATTCCGAACTGATGCGGCAGGGGCACGCGGGCTTCGGCTTCTTCGCCTTCACCCCCTTTGGCGTGCCGATTCTGGTGCTGGCGATCCTTTACATGTTGGTCGCGCGGCGTTTCCTTGCGCCCGGCCCGGCGGTCGATCTGCCCGAGCGCGCGGCGCTGACCGGCTGGGTCGCCGATTACGAACTTGCAGGGCGCGAGCACCGGTTGCAACTGCGCCCGGGCTCGACGCTGGCGGGCAAGCGGCTGGATGCGCTGGACTTGCGCGCCACTGCCGGTCTGAACATCATCGCGATCGAGCGCGGCAGCGTGTTCCGCCGCAAGCTCATCCACCCTAGGGCAGAAACGGTGCTGGAGGCAGGCGACATCCTGCTGATCGATCGGCGCGCGAATGGCGCAACGGGCTTCGATCTGGACGGCTTCGCGCAGACGCAAGCCCTGATCGCGCTGCCCGTCTCTGGTCAGTGGTTCACTGACACTGCCCAGGAAATCGGCATGGCCCAGATCATCGTGCCGCCGACCTCGCGCCTGATCGGCAAGACCGTGACCGATGCCAGGTTCCGCAGCACCTGGGACCTGTCCGTGATCGGCATTAAGCACGGTACGAAACCGGTACCAGAAGGCGTCATCGACGAGCCCCTGCGCGCGGGCGACACACTGCTGACCGTCGGCCCCTGGCGCGCGATCCGCAAGCTGACGGATGAGCGGCGCGACTTGGTCCTGCTGGACCTGCCGGCTGAATCCGACGAGGCGGTGCCCGCGCGCCACCGCGCACCGCTCGCGGTGGGCGTCCTGGCGCTGGTCGTGGTACTGATGGTGTGGGGGATTGTGCCAAATGTGCAGGCCGCGCTGTTCGGCTGTCTGCTGCTGGGGCTTTTCCGCTGCATCGACATGGCCGGGGCATACCGGTCAATCCACTGGCAAAGCCTGATCCTGATCGTCGGCATGCTGCCCTTCTCGCTGGCGCTGCAGCGCACTGGCGGTGTGGACATCGCCGCGCAGGCGCTGCTCGAGGTGCTGAACGAGGCCTCGCCACGGCTGGTGCTGGCAGCGATCTTCGCGGTGACCGGCGTCCTCGGCCTGTTCATCTCCAACACTGCCACGGCGGTGCTGATGGCGCCGGTGGCGCTCGCAGTCGCCGAGGCACTCGAGGCCTCTCCCTATCCTTTCGCGATGACTGTGGCACTGGCAGCTTCGGCGGCCTTTATGACACCGGTCTCCTCGCCGGTGAACACGCTGGTCGTGGGGCCGGGCAACTACCGGTTTGGAGATTTCTTGCGCATCGGCGTGCCTTTCGCCTTGGTCTGCATGGGTACAAGCGTGGTTCTGGTGCCACTGCTCCTACCGTTTTGAAGCCAGCTTCATGCCAGCGGCGCAGACCGTCCGGGATACTTGATCGATCGGTTGTCCAGTATCGCGGGACTGCCGCCATTGTTGCCCAGGCAAGCCTCGCCCGAACTGCGTCTGCGCCGCGCTCCGCTCGTGCCGCATCCGGCCGCGCG